>JBBROT010000262.1:0-5435 GCA_038229155.1 Bryobacterales bacterium
ACCCAGTACAGGTTTCCATTCGGAACATAGCAATTGAATCCCGGGTTCCCTGTCGGCCCGTTCACAGTTTGAAGGCCGCATAAGTTGGAAGTCCCCACCGTAAAGTTATTAAAGAAATCCAACTCGTAATTCACATACCCGTAGTCGATCGAAATCCGGTCACTGCTGCCTGTTTTCTTCCTCACCAGAATCCCGAAATTGGTCGCGTTGTAAGGCACGCTGGCGTTGCTCGAAGTAGCGCAATTTGAAGTCAACGTCAGGCGGGAGCTGCTCAACACGGAAGCAACACTGTAATCCGTTCCATTGATATTGATCGTGCTCCCCGCCGCCCAGTGCGGTCCGAAAAATTCCCCTCCCGTGCGGTTCACGGTCGTGCTGCCGTCGCAAATCACAGAACCCGCCCGGGTGCCTTCCTGCGTCCAGTTCGGCGCGCCATTGTTTGTCTTCTGCCACAAATCCCCTGCTGTCTTGGTCCCGAACGCCACATCCGCGTACGCCGTCTGCAAGGTCGTTTCATAAGTGGCTGACGTTGCGTCGCAGTTCACTCCATCCATCGTGCGGCACGCCACAATCTTCGCGTCTTCCGGATCCGCCGGTGCTGTGCCGCCCGCATTCACCGACGCAATCAGGTGGGCTTGATAATATCCGTACCCCAACATCAGAATTCCCGCATACGGTGCTGCGTAGGAGGTCATCCCGCCCGTGTAGGCCGCCCCGCCCGCTCCCGTCTTTAAAGCCAGAAACAATGGGGCCGTGCTCGCCGAAACCGTCGCCGCTTGTCCGTCTTGCGCAAAAATACTGCTCAAGCCTTGCCAGGTCGAACTCCGCGCCGTCATCCACGGCATGCCATTCACCGGCATGATAGTGTCGTTGCCCGCGCTCAGGCGCTTCAACAGCAGCCCCGTCAGCGGGTCCACCACCTGCTCCGTCCGGTTGCTCAAACTAATGTGCGGCTGCGCCATCTCGCCCGGCCGCTTCCGGTCCCCCGGTTCCGCCTCCAGATAGTTATTCCCGAACTGAATATTCATGGTCTTGAACCACCCCGCCGCCACATTGCCCGGCCCCTGGCACGTAATCCGGAAGTAATGCCGTGTGTTCGCCTGCAGCGCGCGTGAGTACCGTGCGCCATCGAGGCCGACCTCCGCCGCCCGCTTCCCCACCACGAACGACCTCTCGGTTCCCGCCTGCACATTGCCCGGCCGCGCATCGCTCGAAGCCAAAGCGAATTTCACCGCATCCACATCGTTCACCACCGGCAGGAAGTTCGCGTTCTCGCTCACCTCAACCGTGCAGGGCGCGCTGTCAGGTGCCTGGTACTTTAAAATCGCCTGTGTCGCCGTGAATTCCACCGCGCTGACATTCTGAATCGCGTCCTGTCCCGCGCCGGCGAGTAATAAAAGGAGTAGCGTCTCTCTCATGCGGCTTAATTGAACCATTCCGGCTTCTCCGCCAGCCCCATTCACACGTCACCCGCGTCGCGCCCCGAATCCCGCGCGCCGTTGCCAGCCTCAGCGATATCAACATTTTAGCCTTCACCGCCATTCCTCTCAAAAAAATTTACCGCCTGTTGTGACCCGCCCACGGCAGCATGCCCGAAACGCATTCGGCGCGCGTGTATAATAAAGGAAATACGTAAGGCACCCGTGTGCCCGTGTGTGCCTGAATGTTCGAAAATCTATCCGAAAAACTTCAAAAAGTTTTTAAGAATCTGCGCGGCGAGGGCAAGCTCACCGCGGAGAACATGGAAGCCGCCCTGCGCGAAATTCGCGTGGCCCTCCTCGAAGCCGACGTCAATTTCCGCGTCGTCAAACAACTCATGGAGAGCGTCAAGGAAAAGGCCATGGGCACCGAAGTCCTCCAGTCCCTCACGCCCACCCAGATGGTCATCGGCATCGTGCGCGATGAACTGGTCAAAATCCTCGGCAGCCACGAATCGAAGCTGCGTTACGCGAACGATCCGCCTAGTGTCTTCCTTATCGTCGGCCTCCAGGGCTCCGGCAAAACCACCTCCACCGGCAAGCTGGCGCGCTGGCTTTCGAAGAATGGCCATAATCCCATGGTGGTCTCGGTCGATGTCTACCGCCCCGCCGCCCGCGAACAATTGCGAGTAGTCGCGCGCGACATCAACATCCCCATTTACGCTGGTGCCGAAGGCGAAACGCTCCCGCTCGATCTCGCCCGTTCCGCCCGCCGCGAAGCCGCCAATTCCGGCCGCGACGTTCTCATCGTCGATACCGCCGGCCGCCTCCATATCGATGAAGACCTCATGGTTGAGCTCAAGCAACTCAAAGAATCTCTGAACCCGGTCGAGATCCTTTTCGTCGCCGACGCCATGACGGGTCAGGACGCCGTCAAGAGCGCCGATGAATTCCACAAGCAGCTCGGCATCACCGGCGTCATCCTCACCAAGATGGATGGCGATGCCCGCGGCGGCGGTGCCCTCTCCATCCGCCATGTCACCGGCCAACCCCTCAAGTTCGTCGGCGTGGGCGAAAAATCCGACGCCTTCGAGCCCTTCTATCCCGATCGCGCCGCCTCGCGCATCATCGGCATGGGCGACATGCTTTCCTTCATCGATAAAACGCGCGAAGCCTTCGATGAAAAGCAGGCCGAAGTCATGCAGCAGAAGCTCATCGACAACGAATTCACGCTCGAAGACTTCCGCGATCAACTGAAATCCCTGCGCAAACTCGGCCCCCTCGAAGGCCTCCTGAAAATGATGCCCGATATGGGCATCATGAAAGAACTCAAGAACGTTCAGGTCGATGAAAACGAGATGACCCGCACGGTCGCCATCATCGATTCCATGACGCCCAAAGAACGCGCCAATCACATGATCATCAACGGCAACCGCCGGCGCAGAATCGCCAAAGGTTCCGGTGCCAGCGTTCAGGAAGTCAACAATCTGCTCAAGCAATACACGCAAGCCCGCAAAATGATGAAGGGCTTTTCCGGCCTGATGGGCGGAATGGGCGGCGGCGGAATGCCGGGCGGCGCGCTCGGCAAAAAACTTGCGAAAATGAAATTTCCCGGCATGCCCGGTTTAAACTAAAAGGAAACTTACAAAACACAATGTTAATGATTCGTCTTTCCCGCTTCGGTGCCAAAAAGAAGCCGTTCTACCGTGTGGTCGTCATCGATAAGGAACGCGCCCGCGATAGCCGTAACATCGAAGTAGTCGGCAATTACAACCCGCTCTCCCACCCCGCCAAGGTCGTCCTCCAGCACGAAAGAATCACTCACTGGATTAAGAACGGCGCGCAAATGTCCGATCGCGTTAGGCTGCTCGTCAAGAACAACCCAGTTGCCCTGATTGACCAAGCCGCCGCGCCGGTCGCCTAAACCCCCATGCAAACGCTGGTCGAACAGGTAGCCAAAGCGCTGGTAGACCAGCCCGAAGCCGTCGAAGTGGAATCGCGCGACACCGACGGCACCCTGGCCCTGCGCCTCAAAGTCGCCTCTTTCGATCTCGGCAAGATCATTGGCCGCCAGGGCCGCACCGCCCGCTCCATCCGCGTCATCCTCGGTGCCGCCGCACTGAAACGCAACCAGCGCTGCACCCTCGATATAGCGGAATAATATGGACCCCGAATGGGTCACCGTCGCCATTCTCGGCAAGCCCCGAGGTAACCGCGGCGAACTCACCGCCATCAGCCTCAGCGATCATCCCGAACGCTTCGAACACCTCACGCGAGCCTTCCTCTTCAGCACCCAGCCCGAGCCCAAGCTCTTCGCGATCGAAGAAGTCTGGCACCACCAATCCACCCTCATCTTCAAATTCGCGGGCATCGATTCCATCGACGCCGCCCAGCAACTCACCGGCTCCGAAGTCCGCTTGCCCCTAGCCGAGCGCCTCACGCTTGAACCCGGCGAGTTCTTCCATTCCGACCTCATCGGCTGCGAAGTCCGCCACCGCGCCACAAACCAGCTCATCGGCACCGTCACCGGCTTTGAAGAGGGCGGCGCCAACGGCCTCCTCCAGCTCGGCCCCCACATTTTGATCCCCTTCACCAGACAAATCTGCGTCACCATCGCCCCCGAATCGCGCCAGATCCTGGTCGACCTCCCCGAAGGCCTCCTCGAAATCAACCAGCAGTGAACTTCCACCTCCTCACCATCTTTCCCGATTTCTTCAAGGGCCCCTTCGATCACGGCGTAGTGGCCCGCGCCGCGCAAGCCGGCTTACTCCAGATCCACATTCACAATCTCCGCGATTGGGCTCACGACCGCCACCAGACCGTAGATGACCGCCCCTTCGGCGGAGGTGAAGGCATGGTCCTCAAACCCGCGCCCCTCTTCGATGCGGTAGAAGCCATCCTGCCCACGCGCACCCCGCAAGACCGCGTGATCCTGCTTAGCGCCAGCGGCCCCACCTTCCAGCAATCGGGCGCCCGGCGCCTGGCCGCCTACACCAACATCGTCCTCATCTGCGGCCGCTACGAAGGCGTAGATCAGCGAGTCTCCGACCACCTCGCGGATGAAGAGCTCTCAATAGGCAGCTACGTCCTCAGCGGAGGCGAACTGGCGGCAGCCGTGATCCTCGACGCCACCGCCAGGCTCCATCCCGGCGTCCTCGGCAACGCGGCTTCCACCACCAACGAATCCTTCTCCGAACCCGGCAAGCTCGACTGCCCTCAATACACCCGCCCCGCCGATTACCGCGGCTGGCGAGTCCCCCAAATCCTCCTCGACGGCAACCACGAAGAAATCAAAAAGTGGCGCAAGACAGCTAGAAGCTAGTCCTCTTGTTTCTCACGCGAAGACTTTGTTACGATCCCCCGTAGGAATTCTTCAACCCGGTCCGTTGTCCATGTAGTGGCGAGCAAGGGCAATCAGGCCGCCCGCCGCACATCGGCAATATAAGTTTTCAAAATCTCTCGAACGCGCTTGCCCAATACGGCGCGAATCAGAATGTTCGCGTCGACAACCACATCACCGAAGACTGAGGCTTTTTTTCTGCCGCCTGTTCCGAAAATCTTCCACCAGTTCGTCCTCAGTGATACCTAGCGTCGAAAGCTGTTTCTGAAGCTCACCAGACGCTGTCTCGAACGCCTCGAAACTCCCCTTCTTCCTGGCTTTGTGCGCGGGAATATAATACCCAATCGTGTCGCCATGCCGCGTAATGGCAATCGTATCGTCCGAGGCCAACAGGCAAGCAAGACGCTCTCGAAACTCCCGAATCCCTACCTTCTGTGCTGGCATATTTCAGCGACGCTTTTGCGTACACAATTAGCGCATGGGCCTTCCCTTCACATTCAAGTTCAGAACACCGCGACAACGGAAATTGGCTACACTTCGAGTGAGCAAGTGCCAGCCACTCCCCATATCGAGCGTCACTTCAAATCCGGCCCAGTTGTCCGTGATTTGGTCATCGGCATGTCAGATGGCCTGACCGTTCCCTTTGCTCTGGCGGCGGGACTTTCGGGTGTCGTGGC
>JBBROT010000263.1:0-5426 GCA_038229155.1 Bryobacterales bacterium
AAATCGGCCGTCGAGATCATACATTCCCCAAATACTGGTGCACGAACTGGATCGCGATAGACCCCTCACCCACACCCGACGCCACGCGCTTTACAGACCCCTTGCGCACATCGCCCACCGCAAAAATCCCGGGCACGCTGGTTTCAAGCAGGCCCGGGTCGCGGTCAGCCACCCAGCTTGCCGGTAGCTTCCCGTTCTTCTTCAGGTCCGCCCCGGTCATAATGAAGCCCTTGTCATCGCGCTCCACCACACCGGCCAGCCAGTCGGTATTCGGCATCGCGCCGATGAAGATGAACAGGCTGGAAGCGGGCACGGTGGTGACTTCCTTGCTCACGCTGCACAGAATCGAGATGCGCTCCAGCCGCTCCGTGCCCAGTGCCTCCACCACGCTCGAATGGAATTCCACCTGAATGTTCGGCGTCTGGTGGATCTGGTCGATCAGGTACTGCGACATGGTGGCGTTTAAAGAGGGGCCGCGCACCAGCATGACAATCCGCTTGGCGAACTTCGAAAAGTACATGGCCGCCTGCCCGGCGGAATTCGCGCCACCGACGATGTAAACGTCTTCATCCTGGCAGGACATGGCCTCCGTTGTTCCCGCGCCGTAATAGACGCCCGCACCCTGCAACTGGTCAACGCCGGGCACGTCCAGCTTGCGCCATTGGACGCCCATTGCCAGCAGCAGCGCGTGGCAGGAAATCTCCGCGCCCCCGGCCAGCGTCACAATCCGGTACGGCCCTTCAATGCGCACTCCGCTCACTTCCTGCGGCGAAATAATCTCGACACCGAACCGCTTGGCCTGCGTCACGGCCCGCCGCGCCAGATCGCCCCCGCTCAAGCCCGAAGGGAAGCCCAGGTAATTTTCGATGCGCGAACTTAAGCCCGCCTGGCCGCCCGGCGCTTCGCGTTCCACAATCACGGTCTTCAGGCCTTCAGAGGCGCCATAGACCGCCGCCGCCAACCCGGAGGGCCCGCCGCCCACAATCACGATATCGTAAAAATCCGTCAGCGCGTGCGTGCTCAGGCCCACGCGCTCCGCCAGGTCCCGCGGGTTCGGTTCCGGCAAATGCGAACCATCCTGAAACAGCACCACCGGCAAACGCGAGGCATCCTCGCCGATCTGGTCCAGGGCCTGCCGGACCTCTGGATCGCACTCGGCGGCCTCGGCGTCCATCCAATGATAAGGCACGTGATTCTTCGCCAGAAAATCCCGAAGTTCATAGCTTTTCGGTGACCAGCGGTTCCCCAGCAGCCGCAAACCGGTGAACGGAGGCCGGTAAGTGGCCAGCCAGTCTTCCAGCAAGTCGTCCAGAACGGGATAGAGATTCTGCTCCGGAGGGTCCCAGGGTTTTAAAAGGTAATGCTGAATTTTGGCTTCATTGATCGCCTTGATGGCCGCATCCGTATCGGCGTAAGCGGTCAGCATGGCGCGTTTGGCGTCAGGGAACAGCACCATTGCCTGTGTGAGAAAGGCCACGCCATTCATTTGCGGCATGCGCTGATCCACCAGCAACAGCGCCACGGTGTCGTTTCGTTTCTTGAGTTCTTGAAGTGTTTCTAACGCCGCTTTTCCGGAATCGGCACGCAACACGCGATATTTCTCCGCATATCGGCCTCTTAAATCCCGTTCTACGGAACGAAGCACTTCCGGATCGTCGTCCACGGTGAGAATCGCCGGTTTTGCCATCTGTTTAAAGCTTTAGATGCAGCCGAAGGCCGGAAAGTAGCCGCGAGTTGAAAACAGGCACCCTAAAGTTCTTTAGGCGCATGCCGATAGAACACTAGGGTGAGACAGATCCGGCTACATTGGCGCAAGGGATTATTGGCGGTGTGCGCGCTTCTCATGGTGGGCGGCTCTTCGCATTCCCACTGGAAGCCTGGCGTGCGGCCGGTGCTGATCGTCGGGACGGATTTCGCGCCGCCTTATTATTTCCAGAAACCCGACGGCACCATCGCGGGCGTGGCTGTGGAAGTGTTTACCAAGGCTGCTTCGCAACTCGATTTCGACGTTCGCTTCGTGCATCTCTCCGGCACTCCCGATAAATTTCTGTTGTCTCACGCCGTCGATTTCTGGCCCGTCCTGACCATTACGGACCAGCGGCTGCGCGATTTCCACATGACGAAGCCGTGGCTGTTCAATACTTTCTGTTTGCTTCGCCGGAAAGGCGGCACGCTCCCCACCGGGCACAATCTGCGCATCGCGCACTGGGTGAACCCGGTGAATGCCGCGAATGCGAAGCGCTTTTTCCCCGAGGCAGTGCATCTACCGCGCCCGAACCGCGATGAGGTGATGGCGGCTGTTTGCTCGGGGTTAGCCGACGGTGGAATTATCGAAGTACGCGTTCTGGATAGCCTCCTGCTGGAACGTCCCAGCACCTGCCAAAATGTCGCGCTCTTCAAACAATCCATTCCCGGTGCGGCTTTTCCAATGGGCATCGCGGCGGTAAAATCCGCAAGCCGTGAAGCAGACGACCTGCACCGGCAGATTACCCGCATGGCCAATTCGGGCGAGTTGGCGCGCATCTTCGAAAGCTGGTCCAGTATCTCCGCAAATGAAATCAATTCCATTGCCGCGATGAACTCCGCGCAGCAGAAAACCCGCTTTGCCTACGCGGTGCTCTTGCTCCTCTTGATTTCAAGCGGCGTGGTGGTGCTGCAGTTCCGGCGCGTGCGCAAAGCCTATGCGTTGGCCCGGAGTGAGTTCGCCGAACGCAAGCGGGCGGAAGAGGCGCGCCGCACGGCCGACCGCTCGCGCAACACCGTCCTCGAAGGCGCGGGCGAGGGCATCTGCGGTTTGGATGTTAACGGCCAGACGATATTCATCAACACCAGCGCGGCCCGGCTGCTGGGTTTGCCCACCCCCGACCCCGGGGTTTACGATTTTCATTCGCTGGTCCATGGAAGCGATCTGTCTTTGTGCCAAGGCCCTTCCTGCATCTTCGGCCAGGACCACCAGTCCACGGCCAATGTGCGCGTGGAAACCGATCTGTTCGAGCGCGCCGACCGGTCCACCTTCCCCGTGGAGTTTGTCTTCTCACCCTTGGTAGAAGACGGTGTCTATACCGGTTCCGTGGTCACGTTCCGCGATATCACCGCCCGAACCCAAGCGGATGCTCTCGAGCAGGACCGCAACGTGGTTCTGGAGATGCTCGCGCAAAGCGAACCGCTCGATTCGGTTTTTCAGGCTATTGCGCGTCTGGTGGAAACGCAATCCCCGGGGCACCATTGCGCCATAATGACGCTGCAAGATCGCACGCTGCGGTTGCGGTGCGCGCCCACCTTGCCCGCTGCCATGAACCGCGCCCTGGCTTCTCTGGCCATCGCTCCGGGTTCGCTCTCCTGCGGCACCGCCGCGGATTCTTCCAAGCCCGTTCTGGTTGCCGATATCGAAGCCGATAGAAACTTCCGGACTCATCGCGCGGAGGCGGCGGAGAGCGGGCTCAAGTCCGCTTGGTCCTATCCCATCCTGTCCGGATCGAACGAGGTGTTGGGCACGGTGGCGCTTTACGGATCAACTCACGCCCTTCCCGATATCAGCCAGCAGACCCTGCTTGAGATTGCCTGCCGCCTGGCGAGGCTTGCTATCGAGCAAACACGCCTCACCCAGCAGTTGCATCATCAGGCCAACTACGACAGCCTCACCGGCTTTCCCAATCGCCTGCTGTTTAAGCAGCGCTTGCTGCAAGCTCTGGCGTCGGCCCGCGCTGACAAATCCACGGCCGCTGTCTTCTATATCGATCTGGACCGCTTCAAGCAGATTAACGATACGCTCAGCCACCAAGTGGGGGACCAGTATCTCTGCCAGGTCTCGCAGCGCCTCCATGGAGTGTTGCCCGAAACCGCCACGCTGGCCCGCCTGGGGGGCGACGAGTTCGCGGTGGTGGTCCCGGCCATGACGCCTACCTCCGCCGAAGAGTTGGCGCGGGCTTTCCTGAACGCCATGGCGCAGCCTTTCTCCATCGATGGGTATAGTCTGTTCGGCACAGCCAGCGTGGGCATCGGTTTCTCAAGCCCCGACAGCACGGCGGCGGAGTTGCAAAGCTGCGCGGATCAGGCCATGTACCGCGCCAAGAGCCTCGGCAGAAACCGCTACCAGTTCCACTCGGTGGATATGTCCCAAGGCGCGATGGCCCAACTGGAGACAGAGCACTTACTCCGCGAAGCCCTTGAAAAGAGCAAGTTCCTGCTCCACTATCAGCCGCAATGCCGCCCCAACGGCGAGTTGATCGGCCTCGAAGCGCTCATCCGGCTTCCCCACCCGGAGCGCGGCTTCATTCCCCCCATGGAATTTATTCCGGTTGCCGAAGATACCACGCTGATCATCCCCATCGGCTCGTGGGTTCTGCGGGAAACATGCCGGCAAATTGCGGCCTGGCGGGATCAGGGCGCCCCCCGGGTACCGGTCGCGATCAATGTCTCAGCGGCCCAGCTTTCCCAGGGAAATTTCACGGAGCAGGTCGCCGCCGTTCTCCGGGAATTTAACCTCGATCCCTCCTGTATAGAAATCGAGCTCACCGAATCCATGATCATGGGCAATTTCGATGATTCGCTGGCCCAGATGCTGCAGTTGCGTGAACTCGGCGTTCAGCTTTCCATCGACGATTTCGGCACCGGCTATTCTTCGCTCAGCTACCTGCACCGCCTGCCCATTCAGACCATCAAGGTGGATCAATCGTTCGTGCGCGCCATGGACGCCGAAGTCAGCACCAAGCCGCTGGTGGAGGCCATCATCGCGGCCGCGCGCAGCCTGAAATGCAACGTGATCGCCGAGGGCGTCGAGACCGATTCTCAGCGCCTGGATCTGGCCCGCATGGGTTGCGACCGCATGCAGGGCTACTTCTTCGGCCGCCCCGTTCCCGCCGACCTGGTCCCAATGCCGTTCCTGCTGGAAATGGCAAGCTGACCGCCGCTAATCGAGGTCGAATGCGCGCTTCGGCGGCTTCTTGTCACCGCTCTGCTTCACGTCTTTTAACAACTCATCGAACTTGCGGCTCAAGAGCGTGCTCTGCCCACGCTCCGCTTCCATCTGCTTCTGGAAGACTTCTTCGCGGCGTCCCGAAGCGCCTTTCAGCTTCTCCACTTCCGCCGCCAAATCTTCTATCGCGCGCGGCTTCTCCACGGTTTTATGTGAAATTACCGCCTTGGTCACCGGATCGATCTTCAGCGTGGCCTGGCAGCAGGGGCAGGGAACTTCAAACATGTTTCCACCATACTACCGTTAGCCGCGCGCGTTCCCCTCGTGCCTCACGTTACAAGTCTCTCTATGTTCAAAGGCATGGAACACACGGCGATCGCCTCGCCCAATCCGGAGGCACTCGCCAACTGGTACGTCGCGAACCTCGGCTTCATCATCAATTTTTCCTACGCGGGTAATTTCTTTGTGAAAGCGCCCAATGGCACCATGTTGGAGATTATCCTCGCCGAAG
>JBBROT010000264.1:0-5382 GCA_038229155.1 Bryobacterales bacterium
CCCTTCCCGCAGCCGTCCGGTTTCAATTTCCCGGACGAAATACGAGAAAAGTTGGCGGTAGATCGGGGTCGGCGACGTGGGATCGAGCTCAGCCATTCAAAGATGGATGATGGCACATTGGACTGCCTTCCGGCAAGCGTGCGATAACCATGGAGATGTCCTCCGCCCCAACCTGGACCACATTGAGCCGGCGCACCGCTTATGAGAACGCATGGATTCGCGTTCGCGAGGACAAATTCGTGCGTCCGGACGGCGAGGTGGGGCTTTACGGCGTGGTGGAAATTCGCCCCTCGATCGGAGTGGTGGCGGTGAACGGGAATCGCGAAATCGTGCTGGTGGGACAGTATCGTTATACGCTGGGGCGCTACACGTGGGAGATCCCGCGCGGCGGTTCGTCAGAGGGCGAAACCGATATGCTTGCGGTGGCGCAGCGCGAACTGCGGGAGGAAGCGGGCGTAACAGCGACGCAGTGGACCGGTCTGGGGACGGTGGATGTGTGCAACGGCGTGACCACCGACGTGCAGCACTTATTCCTGGCTGAAGATCTGACTTTGACCGAACCGGAACCCGACCCCGAAGAGGAGCTAACCATACGCTGGGTGGCTTTTGAGGAAGCTGTTCGTATGGCGATGGAAGGCGGCATCACCGAAGTTTGCAGCGTGGCGGCGATATTGAAGACTTCGCTCACGCTGCCGAAGTAATTCGCGGCTATGCCAGACGCACGGCGGCATCGGCGACCGCGTCATGGCGATCCAAATTGGCGCGGTCCCATTTTGCGCTATCGGCGGCAGCGGAATACGAGTTTGTAAAAAAGGTCAGAATTGTTTGATCCGGATTCGCTGTTTGACGGGCTTCGTCATAATTCAGCAGGAACTCGCCCAGGTCTTTGTCAAAAGCACCGCGGCCGCTCAGAGCTGCGTCGCCCAGGCCGTCCGGAACGGGCGCCGCGTAACAGTAGAAGGCGGCCTGGCCGTAGCCGCCGTTTCCCGGCCAGAAGCCGGTACTGATGCACTCGTGAGAATAAGCTTCGGCTTGAATGGCATCGGCACCGGGCCGCGCGGGCGCTCGCGGGCCATTGAAGCGAGTGACAGCCAGATCCATGGAGCCCCAGAAGAAATGGACGGGACTGATCTTGCCGTAGAAGTTGGTGGAGAAGCGCTTCAACAGCCTGTCGGCATGGGCCAGAATGCGCCAGAAGCGCGACACGGCATCGGCGTTGTACTTGTCGTGAACGATGTCTTGATCGAAGCGGATTGGGTCCCTTACTTCGACAGGTAGCGGATCGAGGTCAACGTGAACGCCCAGGCCGGTGAGAGTAGCTTCGTACACCGCAAAGAACGCCGCGACGGATTGTGGCCGTAGCGCAATTTTGCTGATCTGGCCGGTGCTGCTTCGAAAGATCAGCTCATGCGCGATGAAGTCGAACTCGATATCGAACAAGCCGCCCCCCGGCAGCGGCATGGCGGACGTCGAAAACCCACGCGCGGTGAGATAGAGCGGCACGTTCCACCAGTGGTTCTGTACGGGAGTGAGAACCACTCGCGTCTTGCCGACAATTTGCATGTACATGTGCAAAGTTTCGGCGGTATCTTTCCAGTGCTCCCAGTTCAGTTCCGGCCAATCGCTCACGGTTTTATTCTAAAGCCGCGCAATGGGATGTTTTTCCGAAGCGATTGCGCACTCCGTGGACCCCATGCAGGTGCTGCGTTCGGTAAAAGCGCGCGGTTCTTCTGTCCGGGGTTCACACTGCTTCAGACAGCAACTGGTTGTTGGCGCGGAACCAATCTTCATCAGGCGATCCCTCCGGGCAACCCCTGGTTTGCCAGAACTTGTGCGCCAAATTTTTTATGCGGCCGTGGTTCACCGCCGTTTGTGCATGTCCGTCTTCGAGGAAAGCCTTCTCAGAGTGCTCCAGCGCCTGGCGGGAATGCTCCTGGCCCGTCAAGTGATCTTGCCGATCATGATGTTCGGCGGCGACACGGTGCGCGTGCGCGGCTAAATTGTGTAGCTCGGCTGCTCTCTGGTGATTTTGGTATTGCGATCCATTGTTACTGTGGTCTGACAAAGCGAAAGCTCCTTTGGGCTCAGAGTTGCTACCCGCACGAGTGAGACCGTTCATCATGCCTCTGAACCGCCGGCGATTTATCATCCGAAGTGGGGCTAGCGCCGCCGTCGCGTCGGCCGGTCCGATGGCGGCACAGCTTAGAGAGCCTCTGGCTTCCATTTTGACTTTGGCCATGCGCGCTCCCAGCGGCCACAATACGCAGCCCTGGACGGTGCGGGTCGAAGGTCGAGAGCACTGGATTGTCGGGATCGAAAAGTCGCGGCGGCTTCCGGCTGTTGACCCCACCGCTCGCGAAACATGTCTCTCGCTAGGAGCGTTCCTTGAGAACTTGATTCTTGCCGCCGCTCATCACGGCTACGGTGTTGACTATCGGGTGATCGCAGTCTCGCCGGCGGACGCCGATATCCTCGATCTCCGGTTCCGCAAAACGAACCCATCGGTCCAGAATCTACAACGTATTCAGCTTCGCCGAACTGTTCGCAACGGCCTTCTGAATGAGGAACTTAAACCGGCGGATCTCAAGCAAGTGACCGCATACGGGGAGGGGCTTCACTATTTTCCCAAGGGTTCAGCCGCCGCGAAGTATCTGGCGGAAGGCACCGTGGAGGCAAATCGCAAACAGGCTTATCGCGAACCCGCGGAAGAGGAACTTGCCGATTGGATTCGCTGGTCCGCCGGGGACGCCGCTAAGCACGGGAACGGACTGACGCCCGCCAGTATGGAGATTGAGGGGATCTCTGGATGGTACGTCAGTCACTTCTTCGATCGCAGTTCGGTCTTGTCGAAATCCTTCCGCGATACAACCATCAAGCAAGTGATCGAGCGGGTCGCACAGGGGAGTGGCTGGCTGGTTCTCTCGAGTGCCGATGGCGCGGTTTCGACACTGATCGAGACCGGCAGAAAAATGGAGCGAATGTGGCTGGGCCTGCGTGAGCTTAAGATCGCGATCCACCCCATGACGCAGATGCTGGAAGAAGCCCCTTGGCGTGAACAAGTTGCCGGACACCTGGTGCCCGGACGCGCGCCGCAGTTCCTTCTCCGGACCGGATATCTTCGTTCTTATCCCGGCCCCGCAAGCGTGCGGATGCCTCCTGAAAAGATCGTGAGATTCTCCTGATTGTGCCTTGACCATCCAGCGCCATAAGACCGCGGGCGGTCATAAAAGCAACTTATTTCCACACGCTGACTACGGCCTCAATTCTGAATCGGCGAGTGGTTTCACTGCAAAATGGACGTGGGGCGCATCGTGCATGAGCCAACTTGGCTCATCATGAATCGCACCTTCTTATTTCTGCTCTTATGCGGCGTGTTATTGGCACAGTCGCCGCAGGGCGGGAATAGGATTGCTGGAAAATCATCCGTCTACAATTCGCACCAGAAAGCATTCTACGCCTCCGCTTCCTCGGTGGAGTTCGTCCGCCCCGGATTGGTCATTAAGATTTTATCGGCGCAGGTGGCCGCCGACGGAACCATTTCGACGATCTATACGGTAGCGGACCCGCAAGGCCTGCCCCTCGATTCGCTCGGTGTGTCCACACCAGGTGTGCTCACCCTCCGCTTCATCGCGGCTTACACCCCGAAGGGCCAGGAACAATACACCGCATACACCACGCGAGTTTCGACAGGCATCGTACTGCCCACCACGGTGCAGGCCGGCGTGGATTCGGGCGGCACCACCACCACCGTCGCCGATGGCCAATATAAGTACACGTTCCAAACGAAAGCGCCTGCCAATTTCGACCCGGCGGTCACCCATACCGTCGGAATTTACGGCTCCCGCAATCTGACCGTTTTCAATCTGGGGACCAATTACGCCAGCACCACGTTCAATTTCGTTCCGAACGGTTCGCCCGTGCTCACAACGCGCGATGTGGTGAATACAGCTAGCTGCAATAGCTGCCACGACCAGTTGTCCCATCATGGCGGGTCCCGGCGAGGAGTCGAAATGTGCGTGCTCTGCCATACACCTCAAACCTCCGACGCGAATACCGGCAACACAACGGACTTCAAGGTAATGATTCACAAGATTCACATGGGTTCGCAGTTACCCAGCGTGATCGCCGGCAAGCCCTATCAAATGGGCGCGGGCGCGGACGTCAGCGATTGGTCCAGTGTGGTGTATCCGGCGGACCCCCGGCGCTGCGAAACCTGCCACAACTCGAACAGCGGCGCGGCACAAGCCACAGCGCATTTGACCAAGCCCACGGCGCAGGCTTGCGGAGCTTGCCATGACAACGTCAACTTTGCCAGCGGCGCGAATCATCCAGGTGGACCGCAGATCGATAACAATCAATGCGCCACCTGTCACACGCCGCAAGGCGAAATCGAATTCGACGCCTCAATTAAAGGTGCTCACGTTGTGCCGACGGATTCCGCGATGCTCTCCGGCTTGGTCGTTACGCTAGGAAGCGTGGCGCAGGGGAGTGCCGGAAGCGCGCCTGTGGTCGGTTTCACGGTTAAGAACAAGAATGGCGACGGAGTACCCGCGGCGCTGCTCGGTTCGCTTTCGTTGACCATGGCCGGCCCCACCACCGACTATGGCTACACAAGTTTCGGCAATGACGTGACAACGAAAGGCTACGTCACGGAAAGCGCTCTGAAGGCGTCCTGCGGCCCGGATGGCGCATGCTCTTATACCTTCCTGCACAGCATTCCGGCGGCTGCAACGGGAACTTACACCATCGGGATCGAAGCCAGACGCACGGAAACTCTGCTTCCCGGCACCACTAAGCAAATGGTGGTCACTTATGGCGCTCCGAATAAAGTGATCCACTTTTCCGTGGACGGCACAACGGTGAACCCCAGGCGCGCCGTTGTGGCTACAAGCAACTGCAACCAGTGCCACGTGGCGCTCTCCGTTCACGGTACGCTGCGCAACCAAACGGAATACTGCGTACTGTGTCACAACCCGTCCAATTCCGATTTTGCGCGGCGTCCAACTGCCCTCGTCGCGGCCGATCGCGCCCTCCCCCCGCAAGGTATCGATTTCAATCTTCTGGTGCACCGGATTCACTCCGGGCCGAACGTGGTTGCGGATGGCGGCAAACCGTATGTGGTCGTTGGATTCGGCGGCAGCCACAATGATTTCTCCGACGTACGCTTCCCAGCTTTGAGTCCGCAAGGCGATCCCGGAGACCGGCGGAACTGTTCGCTGTGCCATGTAAACGGTAGCGAGCAAAAGCTGCCCGTGGGGCTGAATGCTGTCGTGGACCCGCAAGGCCCCATCAACCCGGAACCGCGCACCACCGCGGCCTGTACGGGTTGCCACACGTCCATCGCCGCGGCTTCCCATGCGTTGGCGAACACGACGGTGGTGC
>JBBROT010000265.1:0-5374 GCA_038229155.1 Bryobacterales bacterium
CCCAGCTCGCTATACAACCGAAGCGGTTGGTCATCCATTTCGAGTTCAGCCCGCAACTCGGAGTTGAACGTGATGCGCCCCTGGGAATCCATGGTCTGGTCGTTCCCCAGGTCATTCGCCGTGAACAGAACTTCCTTCGCAATCTTCGGCGGAATCTCGCCCGACATCAGCTTGGCTTCCTGCTCGCGCCAGATTGACATAGGATAAATTTGAGCCGTCATGCGATCCGTCGATGTCACGAAGTACTTTCCCTCGGTAAATGTCTCCAAAAACGCCTGGAACTGCGCCGGCAGCTTGATCCGTCCCTTTTCATCGAGCTTCCCGTTGTGCATGCCACGGGGGGCTTCGAGCTTGGGGGCAATGGGCTGAGCTGAATCCTCCACAATTTGTCCTTAACTTATCCCCGACGGTCCACTACAAGGGATTGTGTCAGATGCCCAAGTCCGTTGCAAGCGGAATTTTGAGACAAGTTGTGTGTTTTTATTAACTTAGAAGCTACAGCCAAGGCTAGCGAGCGTGAAGACACCGCTACCGGTTGTATTCCATGGAGAATAAAAAGCGAAGGTGGAGGGGAAAAGCTACTGCTTGGGTACGGAAGGCGGATTGAAGAACTGCTGATTTTCTTCTTTCACGGTTACACTCTTCTGCAAGCCGTCCATCCATTCCCGGCTGGCACGGTCTTTCAGCTCGGTGTAGATCTCGTCTTTCACGTCCGCATACGGCCGTAGACCCACGGTATCGGCCCGAAACAGGTAAAATCCGTTTTGCTGCAACACAGGCTCGCTGACTTCCCCGGGCTTCAATGCGAAAATAATCTTCTTTACATCCTCGGAAGGCACGGTGTCGCTCGCATGCACCACGCCGAACTCGCCGTTCCTTGCCTTGGAGCTTTCGTCTTCCGAATACTCCGCCACAGCCTTCACGAAATCCGCCTGAGTCTTGATCCCGGAGCGTATCTTCAGCGCCAGAGCTTTAGCCTGAGCCTCATTGCGGTACTTCTTCGGATTTTCTTTCGCCACTTCATCGCTGGTGAAGCCCAGATAAACGGTCTGCAGCTTTACTTCGGTGTAGCGGTCTTTGTGGCCCTCGTAATACTTCTTCTGCTCGTCTGGAGTCACAACGATATGCAGCGCCTTATAGTTGATCTCCGCCTCAATCAAAACGATGCGCCGACTCAACTCCAAAGCTTCTTTATAAGGACTGATCTGGGCCAACTTGTCCTTCTCCGCCAGCTCAACCAGCCTTTTCTGCAAAGCATACTGGCGAATCAGATCGCGCCTTGACGCAAGGGCGGCGGCCTTTTTTTCAGGCCCCAGCGCATCCAGGTAGCTTTCCAGTTCGCCGTAAGTCAGCTTCTTCCCATCAATTGTGGCAATCACCGTCTCCGGCGGCATCGCCTGGGTTTGCGCCGGAGATTGCGCCAGAAGGGTACCGCAAAAGAGAACAGGAAGAATGAGAGCCGGCGTGAAACGCGTCAAGCCCTCAATTTACCACGCGTGCTTACCGCTTTTCGGAACGCGCCTCAGTCTCAGACCGCTTGATCTGCGCACGGCGCCGGCCGCTCGCCAGATTCTTCGCCGCTTTGTCTTTAGCCGCCTGGCTGATCTCAATGTTGTTCACCACGGCCAGCGCGCCGGAACTCTTCGCCAGGCGGGTCGCCACACCTTTATGTTGGATCACGTTGGTGTGACCGCTAAGGGTAGCGATCGCGCTCTGGACCCGCACCGTGAACTTGTCCTCGTCGATCTTCGATTCCGCGAAGCGGCCGCGAATGGCGCGTTCCAGTTCGGCATCGCTAATACGGGGCGCGGCGGCAACTTTCGGTTTGGCGCTAACAGTCTTCGTGGGGGTCGCGGCGGACAACGTCAAAAGGGCAGTAAACAGGCAGAGAATGAGTTTCATCTGCGCTGGTAGTGCAAAGCCGGGCAAAAAGTCTCAGGCGCGCGCTACTTGCCCACCAGAAACACCGCCGTCTCCGCCATCAGGTTCGGCAACACGGTCACCCGCCGCTCGCCCGCCAGAAAGTATCGCCGCTCTACCCGGAATCCCTGCCGCTCCACCAATGTCTCGAAATCGTGAACCGTCAGAAAATGAATATTCGGCGATTCATACCATTCATAAGGAAACAGCTTCGTCCGCGGTGCCTGCCCGGAGAACAGCATGCTGAACCGCACGCTCCAATGGCCGAAGTTCGGAAACGCGACAATCGCCTGCCTGCCCACTCGCAGCATCTCGCGCAGCACCTTCAACGGCGCGCGCGTCTCCTGCAACGTCTGGCTCAGAATTACATAATCGAACGCATGGTCCGGATAATCGGCCAGCCCTTCGTCGATATCGCCTTGGTAAGCCGATACTCCCCGCCCGATCGCCTTCCGCAATTTCGCCGGTTCAATCTCCACCCCGCGCGCCTGCACGCCCTTGTTCTCCATCAGCCAGGCCAGCAGTTCCGCCTCGCCGCAACCCAGATCCAGCACGCGCGAACCCGGCTCTACAATCTCGCTGATGATGGCGAAATCGCTGCGGCCCGGCAGCGCTCCCACGCGCGTGCTCTCCACTTCAGAAACGGGCGGCAACGGCGGGCTTCTCCTTAAAAGTGCTGGCCAGAAAACCGCGCATCACATCGGTCTGCTCGGCCACATCCACCAGAAACGCATCGTGCCCATAGTTCGATTGCAGGTCGCAATAGGCCACATCCAGATTGCGCCTCCGTAGCACGCGCACAATCTCCTGCGATTGGTAGCTGGGGTAGAGCCAGTCCGAAGTAAAGCTGATCACCAGAAACCGCACCAGCGCCGTCTCAGGCGCGAAACTCGGCGTGCTCAGCAGGTCGAAATAATCCTCCGCCTTGGTGATGTACAAATACGAATTGGCATCGAACCGCCCCACGAATTGCGACCCCCGGTAGCGCAGATAGCTCTCCACTTCAAAGTCAACTGAAAAATCGAACCCAAATTTCTCTTTCTCCCGCAGGCGCCGCCCGAACTTCTCCCGCATGGATTCATCACTCATATAAGTGATGTGCCCCACCATGCGCGCAATCGCCAGACCCCGCGCCGGCGGCTTGCCCGAATAATAGTCGCCACCGTTCCAATCCGGGTCCGCCATGATGGATTGCCGCGCCACTTCGTTGAAGGCAATCTGCTGCGCGCTGTGCCGCGCCGTCGTCGCAATCGGAATCACCGCCCGCGTCATCTCTGGATACGAAGCCGCCCATTGCAGCGCCTGCATGCCGCCCATCGATCCGCCCGCCACCGCCAGCAGCTTCTCAATTCCCAACCGGTCGATCAACATCTTCTGCGCGCGCACCATGTCGGCAATGGTGATCACCGGAAACGTCATCGCATACGGCGCGCCGGTTTGCGGGTTGACGGATTGCGGCCCGGTAGTCCCCTGGCACCCGCCCAGCACATTCGAACAAATCACGAAGTAGCGATCCGTATCGAACGCCTTCCCCGGGCCCACCATGCTGTCCCACCAACCCGGCTTCCCGTTCTCCGCGCCGACGCCCGCCGCGTGCGCATCGCCCGAAAACGCATGCAAAATCAGAATCGCGTTTGAGCGTGAACCGTTCAACTCCCCATAAGTTTCGTAGGCCACTTCCACCGGAGAAAGCACCGCGCCGCTCTCCAGCGCAACCGTCTCAAAGCGCGCCAACTGCGTCTGGACAATCATTTCCACTCACATGGTAACGTACGGCTTGCTGGCGATCATCTTCCTTCTGCTCGGCCTTTTCCCCTATCGCGAGGCCCTGCCGGACTACCGCTACAGTTTCCCTCGCGACCATTTCGAACATCCCGATTACCGCACCGAATGGTGGTACTACACCGGCAATCTCGAAGACGCAAAGGGCCATCGATACGGCTTCGAACTGGTATTCTTCCGCCAGGGCGCGCGCGCCGATGTGGCCCCCACAAACCAATCCGCCTGGCGCATTGACGATCTCTATCTGGCCCACGCGGCCGTCACGAAGATCGACGCGAACCGATTCCACTACACCGAGCGCCTGAACCGCGCCGGACCCGGAATCGCCGGTGCCAGCTTCGCCCAAAAGCGAATCTGGAATGGCAACTGGCAAACGCAATGGACCGGCAACAGCCAGCACCTCACCGCCATCGCCGACGATTTCCGCTTCGACCTGCAGCTTGAGCCCGCCAAATCCTTCGTCATCCACGGCCTGAACGGCGTCAGTCAAAAGGCGGAAGGCACTGGCCGCGCCTCCCACTACGTCAGTTTCCCGCGCCTGAAAGTCACCGGCACTCTCGATTCCGAACCCGTCCACGGCGAGGCCTGGATGGACCACGAATGGTTCACTGATCAACTCGACAAAGCCCAATCCGGCTGGGACTGGTTCAGCGCCCAGTTCGAAGACGGCACCGAATTGATGCTCTTCGATCTGCGCCGCAAGGATGGCAAGCCCGACGCGTATTCCGCCGGCACGTTCATCGATCGCGCAGGCCGCCCTCACCACCTGGCAGCGGCAGATTTCACGCTCCATCCCACCGCTTACTGGAAGCGCTACCCCGTGGAATGGCAAATCGGCATTCCTTCTTTGAAAGTGAACATAGTTTGCAAAGCGGCGCTCCGAAACCAGGAGTTGGCCGCCTCCGCGGGCGCAACAACGTACTGGGAGGGAGCCGTCACCTACACCGGCACGCATCCCGGCCGCGGCTACCTTGAAATGACCGGCTACGATAAGCCAATCGGCTTCTAATGCCTCGCATAGCGATACTCCTGTTCCTTCTAACGCCGCTCTTGCCAGGCCAACTCGCGAAGTCGTACCTCTGCCACCGCGCCACGCACCCTCCGCGCATCGATGGCAAACTAAACGAAGCCGCCTGGCGCAGCGCTCCCTGGACCGATAATTTCATCGACATCGAAGGCACCGCCAAACCCAAGCCCCGCTTCCGCACCCGCGCCAAAATGCTGTGGGATGAGACCAACTTTTACATCGCCGCGCAGCTACAGGAGCCGCACGTCTGGGCCACTCTCACGGCCCACGATTCCGTCATCTTCCACGACAACGATTTCGAAGTCTTCCTCGATCCCGACGGCGACACGCTCAATTACTACGAATTCGAAATCAACGCGCTCAACACAGGGTGGGATCTGTTCCTCGATAAGCCCTACCGCTTCGGCGGCAAGGCCGACAATTCCTTCAGCATCCCCGGCCTCCAGACAGCCATCCATATAGACGGAACTCTCAACCAGCCAGCTGACACCGATAAAGGCTGGTCAATCGAAATCGCCTTCCCCTGGACAGCTTTTGCGCAGCACGCCGGCACCCCCACCCCGCCCCGCAAGCGTTTCGCCCGTTTCCGGCGGCGGCGTCACCCGATCGGTCGGGCACTGCAGGTTTTGGCTCTGGTGGTCCTCA
>JBBROT010000266.1:0-5332 GCA_038229155.1 Bryobacterales bacterium
AATAAGAAAAGCTGAATGTATTTAAATATCGCGCGGCATTGCGTCAGGAGATAGGTGCCCGCATTCAGGCCCTCAATATGAAAGCCAATCATCGGGTCGGAAGAAATATAGCGAAACACCAGTGCCGCGCCGGTCACGCCGAAGCAGGCAATGGGGATATAGAGACGCGCATTGCCTCGTATCCCGGAAAAACCGAAGGCGGGATTCCAGAAATAATCGGTCAAAAGAAGAAGCGCGGGCAAGGTGACCGTGTGCTCTTTTGAGCCAATGGCGAGCAGAAACAAAGCCAATACACCGATAGCGGCGGGCCAACCGATTGCGATGGTGGGCCGGTAAAGAAAAGCGCAAAACGCAGCGAAGAAAAACAGTACGCTCAGGGCTTCGGAACGGCTGGCGACATACGCGGCCACCTCAGTCTGAATGGGATGAAAGAGGAAGAGAACGGCTCCAAAGGCCGAGAGAACTGTTCGGGTTGGATCGGCGGTTCCGGCCATCGCCAGGAGCTTCTTGAAAATGAAGAAAAGGACCGCGCCGGCGGCAAAGTGCAGCAGCAAATTGGTGGCGTGATATGGGAGAGTATCGGGGCCCCACAGATGGAAATTCGTCCAAAATGAAAAGCCCAGGACAGGCCGGACGCCGAGCCATGTCTTTAGAGGGAGCGATGCGGCGTGCGGGTTCGAGTAAGGAAGATAGAGGTCGTCAAAAACGAAAGGGCCACGAAGCGCGGGGCCATAAACTTCGAAAAGCGCATACAGCACCGCGGCAAAACTGAGCAGATAACCCCAGAGCGGGAAAGTGGCCGGCGGTGCAAGAGAAGGTGCGGGAGCCGCCCGGCTAATTTTTGTCTTCGACGCCATATCCGAGAGGTCTTTCTAGTATCGCCGAGGGGTGTTCCTGAAGGAAGTGCCCAACCATACACGCTCTGGTAAAGACGCTAGAATGTGAGGCGAATGCGAATTGCAATATTCACCATTGTTTGCTCGCTGTTTGCGGCTCAGGCGGAAAACCGGCATCCGGCTCAGGTGGCTGGCGTCTATGAGGGGGCGATTCCGGTGAAGGGTTCGGATGCAAGGAAGCTGACCCTGACGCTGAAGCAGGACGGCACGGCCGAGTTTCGCGATGCGGCTGTGCAAAAGGCGGGGCAGTGGTCGGTGGAAAAGCAGCAACTGGAGGTGAATTTGAATGGAGGTGCCGCGCCACTGCAATGGCGGGTGAAAGGGAATTTACTAGCTCCGCAGGATTGGGATAAGACTGTTTACGGCAAGAAGGGCCCGGTACTGAGGCGGCCACGTTAGGGGATGCGAGGAAAATGGAGCCGTTGACCGGGATTGAACCGGTGACCTCGTCCTTACCAAGGACGCGCTCTACCATCTGAGCTACAACGGCCTGCTGTTTACTGCTTGAACAAATCTTACAGACCCAGTCTGTGGTGGACAGGGAAGGATTCGAACCTTCGTAGCCCATAGGACGGCAGATTTACAGTCTGCTGGTATTAACCACTCACCCACCTGTCCGCTTTTGGATTCGAATCTGAACGACCAAACCCTAGAACGTCTAAGAACTGCTCTCTAAGAAAGGATACCTCACGTTATTTCCAATCACAAGGCGGAGTGGGTGGGGTGGCGGTCAGGCCACTTCGACAAGTTCCAAAAGCGAGGGATCGGGAATCTGGTCACCATCGGCCCGCATGGCGGAAATGTGCATCTCGATGGCTTTTTGCATTCGCTGTTTTACCTGGTCAAGCGTTCGGCCGGTTGCAATGCAGCCGGGCAAGTCAGGGACATGGGCACTGTACCCGGTTTGGGTCGAGGCAATGAGTATCGGATATTTTGTCATAGGCCTGCTTGTTTCAGTATAGATTTTTTGGTTTTCGGATCCAACTCATCTGAGGGATGGCCTGCTACCGTGACCTTGCCTGCCCAAATCGGATGGACAAATTGTCTGTGACTGCCCTCCTGATTCTTCATGACCCAGCCAGTCTCCAGCAGAATCTTGAGAAGATCGCGGATTTTCATCTACCGCCTTTACGTCAATCCTTTCTCGCGGGTAAAAACCCACTTCGCGGAACATGCGGGTCGGCGCAGAGGGCGTCGTTCGCGGGATCGTCCAGGGCCAGAATTCTGCGCTCTTCCCGCGTCAACAGGGCCACCGTCTGCGGGCGCAGCAATGCTTTCTGATATTGCTGCTGCGGCTTATCGGAGCGGCAATAGAACCCGTGGATCGCGCGGCGGGGCGAAGCCGTTCGGTTTGCCGAACCGCCGTGCCAGAGGTGAGCGTTCATTACCACCACCGTGCCAGCGGTTCCGGTAACCAGCACTTCACGCGGGTCCGGAGCAGGTCCGGCGGCGGGAAGTTTGCCGGCGCGATGCGTGCCCGGCACCACTCGCAAAGCTCCGTTAGTCTCCGTGAATTCGTCCAACATCCATACCGTGTTGCACACCCAAAAATTCGGATCGGGAATGGCTCCCATGTCGGCGTGCAATGGCTGCGCGCTGTCGGAGTTGGGGTCGGCGGAACGCGCGTTCAAACTGCTTAATTTGAAATTGCCACCGAGAACTTCGGCTACCAGTTCTAACACGGCAGCATCGGCGATGAGCCTCCGGAAAACCGGTCCCTTGTCCACCAGATTCGCCAAGCGCCGGCAGTTCGGCTCCTGGCGGAACTCAGAGCCAGCGTGCTCGCCTTCCGCTTGGTATAGCGTCTCCACTTCGCGAATCAGCTCCTCGATGCGTGTCCCGTCCAGGAAGCCGGGCAGTATGGCGTAGCCGTCTTCCGCGAGCGTCGAGTGCACGCTCATCGCAGGCACCGCTCGAACAGATGCTTCCACTCGGAAACCTGGATTTGAATCACGATCTCTTCCTTCTTCGATGCTGGCAAAGCAGCGGCCTGGCGGCACCATTCGTTGAACCGAAATGGATCCCATACCTCACCCGCATTCCAGCCGGCTTCGGGCTGAGAAGCAAGAACGCGGAGTGTGTCCGCATGGATCGATGGATAAGCAGCGTGGCTACCCACTTTGCGAAACCAATATGCGGAATTGCTCCAATCGCCTTCGCTTCGGTGAAGGATGGCGTGCCAGAAACTGCCCTCGGCGCTGTGAATATCCTGAGCAATCGAATGCGCCTGATCCCACTTGCCCGCCCGATAGAGTAAGCCCGCTTTCACCGCGGCCGGTAATCTGGCGGAGGAAGTGTCCGACGGGATTTCTATCGCTTGAAGGGCCGCCGGCAACGGGTTCATGCACTGAGTTTATCCAGAAAATTAGCGGCCGCGGGAGTTACCCAATAACGCTCGCCTCCGTCATAGCGCCGACTGAAGGAAGCGATCTCGTCCACGGTTCCGCTTTCGATTTGAGAAGGATAGCAGCGGGCGCATTGGCTCTTCCACTCTTCCGCATTTTGCGAACGGATCAGTTTCGGAGTAAGGTTTCGCGCAAGGAGCGCGGCGCGCTCAGCCGGTGCATTCCCCGGGATTCTGGCCGCGTAAGGCAAGTCTTCATAGAATGCCAGTGCCGGTTGCCTGATCGACAGGGTGCCGCTTTGGGCAATTCTGTGATCGATATGATCGCCTAAAGCGAGAGGAAGCAGGATCAAGTCGGCATCGAAGTCGGACACATGCTGCCGGACCCGTTCTAGGGGCTCTCGATCCCGCGCATCGAAAGGTTGGACGGTCGCTATCGCGGAAACATCGATCTGGAGCCGTTCAGGAGCATCCGTTAGATCGAGGTCATGCAGCACGACACCGCTCAACTGCGCGAAAGCCTCATCTTCCCTAAGGCGCAATCGGGTGACATCCGCACCGGTCTGTTGGCCAAAAGGCGCATACCTGCTGATGGTAAAAAAGTTGGCGACGGTAACGCTGCAATGCGGAACCAGGAAACGAATGGCGATGGCACAGGAAAAAGCTGCATCATCGCGATGCGGCGACACAACCAGAACCCGTTTCAATGCGCCAATTTTCCGCTTAGTGCATGTGACTAAAAAGGAACCAGATCAGGATCAAACCGCCTGGAACGCCCAACAACCATGCAAAAAGGTATTTCATTTCTATGTCACACTCCTCGAATTCCAGAGAAGCACGCGACGTGCCGAAAATGCTTGCGTGTGGAGCCGGCGATCAGAATTGAACTGACGACCATCCGATTACAAATCGGGCGCTCTACCAACTGAGCTACGCCGGCCTGGTGGGAAATTGCGGGAACGAAGCCAAATTCGCCCCGACAACCATGATTTTATCATGCGTGCTCACTTACAGCGCCGCCATGTTGGATATAGTCGGGGTGGCGGCAAGGCCATATATGAGACTGCTTCTTTGCTGGCAAGTTTTCCTGGTTTTATTGTTTTCGACCTGCGCAACGGCGAATGACGGATGCAAACTTGAGGACTTTCAGAAGACTCCGGTCTATGATGACGCCGGAAAAATCATCGGGTACCGGCGCTGGCTTCAGGTTAAGCTCAAGACTCCTATTCGAAAAGAAACCGCACTTTTCGTGACGCCTAACGAGGCGGGCCCCTACTTCGATATCTGGGTGGCCGGCGGGGAGTTGGTGAAGTATGCCGTCGATGGTGCGGAGGCCAAGGCTATTCTACAAGGCATCTGCCCCGATCTATTTGCGGACCCCAGGGCGAAACAAGGGCTGACTTTGCTTGCACCGAGAGCCACCGCGGCGGCGAGGCGGTTTGGGCAGATGTCGGGCAACACCGTTCAAGCGGACCTGAACGGCGACGGCATCACCGATTCCGTTGTCTTTTCACGCAACCTGGTAGCCGTTACCCTCTACAACGCCGATCAGACCACGCAGCCGCAAGTGCTCTTCCCGGCAATCTTGAATCCGCTCACGATGATTGCGGCGGATTTCAATGGAGACGGCAAGTTGGACTTGGCGGTGGGTGGAGATAGCAATCGCAAAGATGGCAACTGGCTGGCGATATTGCTCGGCAACGGAGACGGCACGTTTCAAACCGCCAAGCTGATCGCCGCCGGTAATGGCGTGCAAAGGCTGGCCACCGCGGATTTGAATGGCGACGGAAAAACGGACGTGGTTGTCGCAAATGCTTATAGCGATAAAATTTCGATCCTGCTGGGAAACGGCGATGGTACCTTTGCCGTTCCCGTGGCTTACGCCGCGCCCGCTTATCCCAGCGCCATGGTGCTGACTGACCTGAACAACGATGGCCGTCCCGACGTGGCCGTGCTCAGCCGCTTCGGAGATCTGCTTGGCGTGTTCCTCTCCAATGCGGATGGCACGCTGAAGCCCGCGCTCACCATGCCGGCGGGCGGGGCCGATCACGCGCTTGCGTTTACAGACATCAACAACGATGGCCGCATGGAT
>JBBROT010000267.1:0-5331 GCA_038229155.1 Bryobacterales bacterium
CAGACCGCGTGCCGCTGAGCGATTGGTACATGACAGATAACGGGAAACACAGGGGCTTTCAAGCGCGCTCGGTGGTGGGAGGCGTGTATATCAAACTGCTCGCCGACCCGGCGACCTGGAACAAGTGGGCTCACGCTAAGGCGCGCTAGCCCGATTGTCTACGACTTAGTGAAGACGGGGCTGGAGATAGTTCCCGTGCTATCGGCAAAGGTCTCCTGCTCCACGCCCAACGCTCGCAGAATACTCACGTACATGTCGGACATGCGGGATTCTTCAGCACCGCGCCAATAGGTGCCGTGCTTCAGCCCCATGTTGGCACCGCCCGCAACCAATGTCGGAATATTATGATTGTTGTGAGTGGTGCTCGCGCCACTGCCGTACATGACGATGGTATTGTCGATCGCGCAGCCGTTGCGATCCTGATACTTACCCATCTGCTCAAGAAAATGAGCAATCTGTTTGCTGAGGAACAAATCGTATTTCGCGAAATCGAGTTGCCCTTGCTTATCGGTCGCGTGCGACAGGTTGTGATGCGTCTTAGAAAGCCCCATCTTTAACGGAAACGTATCGCTGATCCCCATGCCATCTTCCCGATTCAACATGAACGTTACGGAGCGAGTGATATCGGCATCGAATGCCAGCGCAATCAGATCGAACATGTTGCGGTAGTAATCCGCCGGGTCGCCTTCGTTAGTCGCATCCAGATTCAGGTGCGAGTAATCCTGCTTCTTCAAGGGAATATCGATCCACTTTTCAGAGGCAATCAGCCGTGTCTCCACCTCATCGAGCGAGGTCATGTATTGGTCCATCTTTTCGCGATCGGTATGGCCCAGTTTCTGGTCGAGCGAGCGTGCGTTCTCCGCCACCGCATCCACCAGCTTGATTCTCCGCTGCAGCTTTTCGTGTTCCGCTTTGAGTGAGCCGCGGTCGCCCCGGAACAGGCGGTCGAATACGCGGCGAGGATTGTTCTCCGCCGGAATCGGCCGGCCGTCCAGGTTATATGAAATGGTACCGGTACGCGAAAGATAGCCAGTGCCGGCATCGATGGACAAAACCAGTGAAGGCTGCCGACAATACTGCTTGGTGTGCAGCGCAATCACCTGATCGATGCCGCTTGAGTTGTAACTGCCCGGCTTCGGATTGTGCAGCGGCGCGCCCGTCAGCCACATATCGGAACAGACATGCGGGTCCGCCTTCGGGCCGTTGGGGTGATGCATCCCGCCCATGAAGCTCAGCCTGTCCCGGAACGGCTTCAACGGCCAAGTGGATTTTCCAAACTCAAACTCGCCGGCTGTACCTTTTGCCGGAAACCAGCTCCAGTCATCGATGCCGTGCTCCGCCTTCGGCAGCGACATGCCATTCGCCGTGTATATGGCGCAGAAGCGGCGCGGGATCAGATCTGTCACCTCCGCGCCCATGGCGTCAAGCACCGGCAGCGCCAGTGCGACGCCTCCTATGCCTTTCAGGAAGGCGCGGCGGTCAAGACGAAGTGAGCTGGTCATGGAGTGTCTCCTGGCTGTAAGATCTGGCGGTAAGTTGCAGTTACTTTTCAAGGAAGATTTTGCTGTTTGCCACGTACCGGATCATGTCCTTCATCCGGTACCCCGAGGGCCTCAATTTCAGGCCATCCTGCTTCAGATAATTCAGTTCATTGTATGTCAAACTACGGCCGGCGGCATATGTCTCCAGGTGCTTCAAAACACTAAAAGCCACTTGGTCCAGCCGTTCCTCGCTCAAGTATCTTTTCAGATCTTCAATGCCGGCGACCTTGGTCTGATCGGGTAGCATGGAGCGCGCGTCGACAGGCGTTAGTTTCAATCGCCCGCCAGCGTCAAACTGTTCCAGCGCCACGCCCCAGGGGTCGATCTTCGAATGACACTGCATGCAAGCCGGAGCGCTGCGGTGCTGCTCAAGACGTTCCCGCAAAGTCAGATTCCTGGTCTCTTCTTTGAGCGCAGGCACATTCGGCGGCGGATCGTTCGGCGGCTCGGCGATGATCTTTCGCGCCACCCATGCACCACGCTTCACGGGGTTCGATTCGCGCCCATCGGACAACCCCGCCATGATCGCCGCCTCAGTCAGCACGCCGCCCAGTTCCTTCCTGTCATGCCGCAGCGGGACGAATCGAAAGCCGCTCTCGGTCTTGTCCGCCAGGTCATAATAATCGGCTACGGTTTCATTCGCCAGAATAAAATCCGAAGCAATCAAGTTACTCACCGGCAAGTTATTCTGGATGAGATACTGCACGAATTCAACCGGCTCCTGTTTTAATTGCGTACGCGTGTCACGCGCCAGCTTGGGAAACTTTTTCCGGTCGGCCTCAAGCACTTGAAATTTATCCAGGCTCAGCCACTGCGACGTGAATTCGCCCGCGAACCGTGAGAAGCGCACATCCCCGATCATGCGATCCACTTCGGAATCCAACTGCTTGCGCAAAGTTCCCGCGGACGCCATTCGTAGAGTGCGGTCATCCGGCGGCCCGTTCCATAGAAAGTAAGAAAGCTTCGACGCCAGTTCGTAGCCTTCCAGCGGTTCCGCCGCCGGCGTCTTGCTCATCTCCATCAGGAAAAGGAACTGCGGCGACGTCAGGGCAACCAGCAGCGTATCCTTAACGCTCTCCGGAAATGTCCGGCCCGCGGCGAGAGACTTTTGGAACACACCCGTGAGTGCGGCTTCTTCCGCCGCGCTAATGGGACGCCGGTATGCGCGGGTTGCGAAATCGTGAATGATCTTGTGCCCATAGGCCTGTAGATCGCTCTTCCGGTCAAAATCCACAAAAATATTCTTGTGCGAGGCGGGTGGCCATGAATCGTAAAACGGACCCTCGAACTCCACTGACCGGATAACCAACCGCGGCATGTCGCGGCCATCCGTGTACTCGCTGCGAACGCCAATCTCCCGCACGCCCGCCAGGTAATTGACATTGTCTTTATCGGTTTCGGGACTGGGGAAATTTTTAATGGCCCCTTTGAAAATGAACTCTGCCGCCTTTTCACTCGCCACCGTTTGAGGGGGGCCGGCCGGGGCAAAGGTGCTGCCGCAATCGCGGCGCAGCCCAAGGTGCACACCCAGGCGAGGCGTTCTCTTTTCAAACGTCGCAAACTTCCGCGCCAGTTCATCGCCGGTTTCGAGAGGCGTGAGCAAAATGCGTTCCAGGTCGCGCACGCCGGCGTACTTCGCGCTCACCGTCAGAGGTCCCGCGGCCAATCGCACCACCAAAAAGGCGGGCTGCAACGCGCCGATGAATTGAAGTTCGCCCAGTTTCAACGTCAGATCCTGCTTGGGTTCGGGTGACGCCTTGACGAACTGTTTGCCCGGCTCCACCAGCCCGTGAATTTCGGCTTCTTCAAGCGGTCTGCAATACAGCCTGACGTCAGCCAAGTCGCCCTGAAATTCTCCGCTACCGGGAATGTGTCCAATCCGCAGATCGGCATTGGTGTCGTCGAACTGAGCAGCACCCAAGGCCGCGCGCGCCACCAAATTACCGTTCACATAGATGCGTGTATCGTTCTTCCCGCGCCGCGACACAATGGCGATGTGCTGCCATGAATCGCCGCGGATCGCACCCGGAGGAGTGGAGATGGTTGCATTCGCTTCCGAATCGCGCCCGGCAGTTTGAAACCGCAGCACGCCTCTTTCAGCGGAAATATCCAGGAACCAGCCTTGTGTACGGTCGCCATTACCGAGACTCATCAATCCCGCGCGTTTCAGTTTGCCGGGATGTATCCATGCGGCAATTGTAAAATCGCCTTCCCCAACGTTGTACGCATCCTCCATGGGGAAAGTTTTGCGCGGAACTACCAGCCCTTCGGTATCGCCCTTGACCGGTAAAGCCTTTCCGAGCGGGGAATCGATAACGGCGGCATCGCCCTCCTTCGGCCATACTCCGGTCAGGCCGTCTTTCAAGTGGGAAACATCGGGCGTCGCGGTGCCGGGCTTTTCGGAATCGATATCCACCCGATAGATTCCCGCCTTGGGAACGGTGACGGTGGCAGCGGTTTTCGCATCGCGAATCACCAGCGAATTCGCCCCCACGGGTTGTTCCTTCGCGCTCGCATCCAGCAGCAGACCATCGTGATACTTGGCCGCCGTCACTTTCACGCGAAAGCGTCCGTGATCCGGCAGATCCCGCAGCGAAATCTTGAAATTCGCTTTCGGTCCATAGGTGCCGTCCCCGCCGAAAAGTTCGTCCGAAGGAATAGCGGGACGTAACAGCAAGCCCTGCGGCACGGTGCTATAGGCCTTGCCTTTGGGATAGCCAGCGCTGCCGCGCATATCCGCAAATACCGCGTGATAAATGCTGTCGAAATCGCGCCAGCCGCGAACCGTGTCATTTCCCCGGTAGCCTTCGATGTAGCGGTATTTCGTCAGCATCATGTGAGGTTCGAAAGCGAAGGGCTTTGCGGGAACCAGTTGCCTCACCAGAAAATCGGCGTTGTCCAGAAGTTCGCTCCCCGCTCCCAAAATCAGCTTTTCAGGCAAAGGTGCCGGATTGACACCCGCCCCCAGATCGACCCTGAAATTCTGAATCGAAGGCTTTTGCGCCGGATCGACAATCGCGCGGTTCAGCGCCTCTTCCGCAATTTCCAAATAAGCTTCAGTCAAGAGCGGGGAAAGCTGCAGAGTCTCTTTGTTGTTGAGAAATCCCTCTTTCGAAACGGCGTCTGGCGGCAGGCCCGACGTTACGTCATCGTCAAGTTGCAGCAACTCTTTTAGTGTGTTGCGGTATTGCGCGACGGTCAAGCGTCGCACCACGCCGTTCTTAGGGTCGGGACGAAGCCTGGCCACCTCCAACGCTTGCGTGATCCAAGCCACCAACTCTGCTCGCTCGGCGGAAGTGGGCTGGGGCAAACCTTTGGGCGGCATCGTGCCGGCTTTCACGCGGTTCCGGATGGCTTCCCACGTCTTCAAATGCCGGTCTTCCATCTTCGCGTCCAACTGATCCACACGCACGCCGGCGGTGCTCAAATCGGAGTTGTGGCAGGAGACGCAATTCTTCTGGAAGAACGGTTTTACCACCTGATCGAACGACGGTTCCAGCGGTTCGCGCGCGCTCTCAGCCGTTTGGGCGGGCAGAAAATGCGCCGTGAATGCGATGCCCATAATGGAAACCAAAGCAATAGCGCCGAATGCCCGGAAGCGGAGCCAACCATTTCGTGAACTCATAACTGCCGATTCTAAACAGCATACTATAGCGTTTACTTTCGGGCCCGGCGATTTCGCGCGGCCTAGGTATAGAATCCTAGGCAGCCATTTATGCAGCTCTCTTCCATCCTGATCCGAAGCACGGTTGTAGCGGCGTTGGGCGGTCTCTTGTTTGGGTTCGATACC
>JBBROT010000268.1:0-5329 GCA_038229155.1 Bryobacterales bacterium
GTGATAGCGGCGATGCACCGGGTCCTGCTCAAAGTAGTGGAGCATGTCATGCATCCAGCCCATGTTCCATTTCATGGTGAACCCAAGGCCGTTCATATAGACAGGCCGGGACACGCCGGGGAAGGCTGTCGATTCTTCCGCAATGGTGACAGCGCCGGGCACTTCATGCGCCAGCTCGTTGAATTTTCGAAGGAAGTCGATCGCTTCGAGGTTGTGGTTGCCGCCGTGGATGTTCGGCACCCATTGGCCGGCTTCGCGCGAATAATCCAGATACAACATGCTGGCCACTGCGTCCACGCGCAGGCCGTCCACGTGATATTTCTTCAGCCAGAACAGCGCGTTCGAAATCAGGAACTCGCGCACCTCATTGCGGCCGAAGTTGAAAATCAACGTGCCCCAATCGCGATGCTCGCCCTTGCGCGGGTCGGCGTGTTCGTAAAGCGCGGAGCCATCGAAAAACGCCAGGCCGTGCGCATCTTTCGGGAAGTGGGCGGGAACCCAATCCACAATCACGCCCACACCTTCCTGATGCGCGCGATCCACAAGGTACATGAAATCTTCGGGCTCCCCGAACCGCGACGTGGGGGCATAATAGCCGGTCACCTGATAACCCCATGAGCCGCCGTAAGGGTGCTCCATCATGGGCAGCAATTCCAGATGCGTATAACCCATGTACTTGGCATAGCCCACCAGCTTATCGGCCATTTCGCGATACGTGAGCCACTCGCCGCGCGGCTTGCGGAGCCAGCTTTCAAGATGCACTTCGTAGATGGAAACCGGCTCGCGCAGCAGATCCTTGCCGGCGCGCGCCGCCATCCAGTCCGCATCGTTCCATGTGTAGCGATCCAGATCGCGAACCACAGACGCCGATTTCGGCGGCACCTCCGTACCGAAGGCGTAAGGGTCGGCCTTCATCTGCTCATGCCCGAAGAACTGCGAACGCACATGGTACTTATAATTCGCGCCCTCGCCCAGACCGGGCAGGAACAATTCCCACAGGCCACCGTTGCGTTTGCGCATGGGGTTGGTGCGCGTATCCCACTGATTGAAATCTCCGGCGACGGCCACGCTGATGGCGTTCGGGGCCCACACCGCGAAACGCACGCCAGCCACGCCGTCGAACGTGGCCAAGTGCGCGCCCAGCGTGTCATAGCTCTGGAAGTTGGTGCCTTCGGCGTGCAGGTGAATTTCGAATTCAGTCAGGATGGGCGGAAAGCGGTACGCATCTTCCGTGGGTTCCGCCGCCTTTCCATTTCGCGCCACCAGCAGGCGATAGGGTTCGATATCGCCGGGAAGCGCGGTTGAGAAAAATCCTGCCGGGTGGCGCTTGGCCATGCGAATGGGCTTGCCCGCGCCGATGACAACAGCCACGGAATCCGCGCCAGGAAGGAACGCGCGCACCTCCCACCCTGATTTCAACGCGTGCGGACCCAACACCCGAAACGCGTCCCCGTGGTACCCCCCCACGATGGCTTCTATTTCTTCTCCCGTCATCTTCGCGGCTTCGACATGCGAACTTCATTATATGGCTCTGGCCGAGTTGCATCTTCATCTGGAAGGCTCTGTTGAGCCCGATACTTTACGCGCCCTGGAGCCCGCCATCACGGATGGCGAGATCGCGGCGGCATACGCCTTCGAAGACTTCGCGGGCTTCATCGACGCGTTCAAGTGGGTGGCCATGCGGCTGCGTTCGCCGCGGGATTACGCGCTCATCACCGCAGCGTTGTGCCGCCGTTTGGCTGAGGAGAATATTACTTACGCGGAAATTACACTCGCGGCCGGAGTGGTGCTGTGGCGTGGCCAGGATCTTGCCGCGACTTACTCCGCCGTGCGGAGGGCCGCGCTTGCTTCGCCCGTGGAGGTCAAATGGAACCTCGATTCCATCCGGCAGTTCGGCCCTGACTTGGCACAGCGCGTGGCGGAGTTCGCGGTCGCTGAAAAAGGCAACGGCGTTGTATCGCTCGGCATCGGGGGAGATGAAGTGGCCGGCCCGGCAGAGTGGTTCGCGGATGTCTACCGGTTTGCGCGCGCGGGTGGTTTGCGCCTAACGGCCCATGCGGGCGAGACCGCGGGACCGGCCTCTGTATGGAGCGCGCTCGAAATAGGGGCGGAGCGCATCGGCCATGGCATCCGATCCATTGACGATCCCGTGCTGGTGAAGCATCTGGCCCAACATCGCATTCCGCTCGAAGTATCCATCACCAGCAATGTGAGAACCGGCGCGGTGGCGTCGATTGCTGAGCATCCCATCCGCAAGCTGTTCGATGCCGGGGTGCCCATCACACTCAATACCGATGACCCCGCGATCTTCGGCAACACTCTGCAACAGGAGTTCGATCTGGCGCGGTTGCGGTTCGGTTTTGCTGAGAGCGAACTGGATGCCGTACGCACAAATGCGTGGCACTTCCGGTTCGCATAACTTACTCCGGCTGGTCGTAAGTCTTCAGGCGGCGCACCCAGATGTTGCGATAGCGATCCGCGGAGTTATGATTCTGCAGCACCAGCGGACCTTCGGCGGGCTGCGGTTCATAATGCGCCACCTGCCGGTAAACCATGGGGCCCATCGAAGCCTTGCGATTATGCAGCAGCACACCATTCAGGAACACCGTAATGTAAGCCGGTGACGTAAGTTTCGCGCCTTCGAAACGCGGCGCTTCGAAGACAATGTCATAGCTCTGCCATTCGCCGGGAGGCCTTGTGGCATTAGCGAGCGGCGGCCATTGCCCATAGATCGCGCCCGCTTGCCCGTCCGCATAGGTGGGGTTGTCGTAGGAATCCAGAACCTGCACTTCGTACATGCCCATCAGCAGCACGCCGCTATTGCCGCGGCCCTGGCTTTTGCTCTCCACCTTGGCCGGCGCGGCCCATTCCACGTGCAGTTGTATATCGCCGAACTTCTGCTGCGTGGCCAAGTCACCGGTGTGCGGCACAATTTCCACGAAGCCGTTGTCCAGCTTCCATTCGGGCTTCGAAGGGTCGCCCGCTTTGGTGATGGTGCTTGCGTGTCCGGTCCATTGCGCAAGATCCTTACCGTCAAACAACACGATGGCGTCGGAGGGCGCGCCACCCGGAACCGCCGCCGGGGTCACTACGGGCGGATGGGGCCGCGCGGAGTCATGCACATGAAAAGGAAGACCGGGAAGCACGGGCGTATCCTGAAAACCGAGATCGTGATTGGGTGCTTGCGCAAACAGCGCGAGAGGCATCAGGAGCGCGGCAAACCGCGTGGAAAGGGACATAGCTTCCCGCTATTCTACTGGCAAAAAGGGCCGCGCGTAGCAGGGTTCACCGCCAACGAGAAAGACGTTCCCGCCGGCAGCAACACAGCGGCGGAGCGGCACTGCGCGGCGTCCGACGAATTCAGCACCGCGTAAGAATAGAATGCCTCGCCCAACTTACGGTCGATGGTGGCTGTGCACCCGGCAGTGCAATCCACCGCGTCGCCATACATGGACGTGTTCTGGCTGTAGAGATAATTCGTTCGCAGCATGGTCCGGTTGCCGGCCTGATCGGGCTGGAAAGTGATGGTTTCAATTCCGGGCACACTAGCCACCTTGGGAAGCAGGTACGCCGCGGTCTCACCGGCGCGGAGCGTCACCGTATCGCCCACGATGTTTCCCAGCGATTGAACTTTGATACTGGTATCGGTTACGTTGTAGCGCAGCACGGCGCGTCCAGTGGTATAGGCGCCCAGGTCAACCAGCACCGTGCGCGGCGCGTCCCATCCGTTCACCACAATCAGCAGGTTTCCGTTGGTGGCGGTTCGTGCCCCGGTGATGATATTTCTTCCCAGGTACGGGCTGTTGACGGGCGTGCCCAGCACATACTCCTGCAAGGCCTTCGTGAGGGTCGCGGACGCATAACCCATCGCCTGCCAATTCAGCACCTCGCCGGTGCTTGGGCTGCCATCGGATTCAAACTCCGCGCCATTGCCTGGCGAATCGCGACGGTCTGTAAATGCTGTATCGAACTTGTATAGCTTCACGCCCGCGCTGCCCACTGCCGCCGCCGACATGATGCCGCTTGCAACAGCTCTGGGCACCGCGCCCACATGTAGCAGCTTATCCACGGGCGGGGTATAGACGGCATTTCCGGGTGTGGAAAACTTCAGATAATCCGTGCCCGCCATGGTCTGTTCCAGTAATTGCGGACGGTTGATATTCACGGAAGATTGGCGGCCCAGAAAAGCCGTCAGCATCGAATTCTGATTTTCGCGAACACCCATCCCGAAGGAGTAAGTGCGGCGCTGCTGGTTACTGTCCCAGTAATGCGAAGCATAGTCACTCACTCCGCCTGGCTTCAGCCAATTACGTTGCGCGAAAACAGGCGCGGCCCCGGCGGGCGGCCAACCGATGGGAACTGTGGCGATGGCGCTTCGCAGCCAGGACGAAACGTTCGAAAGTAGAGTGTTGGGCAGGGGGGGGCTGCACATCACATTGCCCTGGCAGGAGACGCGGCCGGAAAACCAGAGGTATTCCAAATTCGGGCTGTTCGATGTATTGAATACCCGCGTCCCGGGAACGCCATTCGAAATCGTGAAGTTCACCTGCGTCCCCGTTGTGGACGTGATAGGGTCCGAAGCGCCCGGCGGCGTAGTAAGCGCGGAACTGCCGCCAAGAGCGAAGGAACCGCCGGGCAACAGAGGATCGTGGAAAGCATAATCCGTCGGGTCGGACAGCCAGCTAAAGGAACACTGTGCTCCCGTGCAGGTCGCAAATTGAAATGAGTGCGGCACCCCGATCAAACCCACCGGAGTGGGGTTGGTGCCCCAAAGCGCGCTGGCCTCATCCACAACATCAAGCGCGAGCCCCGCCCCGCTTTGAGCGAACTTCTGCATCGCATATTGAACGGCTTGCGACGCCGCCGGCCAACTCGCGATCCATGAACCTTCCCAACCCGGCCGCCGCACAATATCGTCGCCGGAGCCTAAGACACGAAAGCCGTTCGCGCGTGCCCAAGTCCAGTTGGAAACGTAAGAACTGCTGTCATAGTTCGATTTCCAAGTGGCGAAGGGAAGCGCAAGATTGCTATTCGGCAGGAAGATACCTTTGTTCAAGGTGTTCACACCCGCGCGCCTGACTTCCGCCAGGAGCGTGGCATCCGTTTGCGCCAGATCGGGTGTAAGTTGGAATGCCGCCGTGGCGAATATCGATTTTCCCGCGATATAAACGGTGCCATAGTTTCCGGCATCCTGAAAGTGCGGCAGCCCCGGCGTGTTGCGAAACCATACATGCGCGACCGCGGCCTTTCCGGCTTCGGACACAATAATGTCGCCGTAGCCTTCCTGCTGCGAAGTAATCAAGCCGGAGGCGCTCACCTGAATTGTGGA
>JBBROT010000269.1:0-5329 GCA_038229155.1 Bryobacterales bacterium
AACGCCGTACCCCATTCACGAAGACATCTGGATGCTCGACATCGTGAATCGTCCCGACAAGGCCGCCTTCGATGAGCAAGTGCTTCACAGCCGCATTCCACTCGATCTGGAAAAAGCCAACAAGCTGCTTACCGCCGCACACATCGAACCGCTGGATCACGCCAACATTCTCGATGTCGGCTGCGGCTTGGGCGATCTCACGCAAGGCCTCGCCCACTCCCCCCGCATCCGCAATTCCCGCGTCTTCGCTTTCGATCATTCCGTTCAGAGCCTGCGCGAAGCCGCTGCCGCAAGCGAGCCCATCAACGGCAACACCGTTCACTATTCCGCGCAGGATGCCTTCAACCTGTTCTTCTCCGATGGCTTCTTCGATTTCATCGCCGGTTCCGCCGTCATCCACCACTTTCACGACGTGCCGAAAGGCTGCCGCGGCCACCGAAGCCGGCTTTTGCTCCTCGAAATATGTGAACGTCGCGCCGCCGGAATTTTATCAGGCCTGGATGCCCTTCTTCCTCGATACCTATGGCGTGCTGCATAGGGAAGTGCGGCGCTCCGCCATCGCCCAATACGAAAGAGCATCGGCTCTCGCCGGTACTCTTCTGCCAGAGCTGATGTCTCACTTCAAATACATCACGCTCCAAAAAAGTTTCTAGCGCGCTGTCAATAGAAGGTTCCCGGAGTCCGAACTCCGCGCCGTCCAACCCGCCGGCAGCAGCAAGGTCGATCCATACCCCGCAATCAAAGCCGGCCCCTCAATCGCCCCATAAACCGCATTGCGATCCATCGCCGGAACGTGCAGCCACTTGCCGCCCGTATGCACCCTCCGCATCGTGACATCTTTCTTCACCTTGGCCGACGCTCGAATCACAGGCTTCTCACGCCGCACAGTCGCCCGCAGCCGCACCGCCACAATCTCTGTCGGCCGCGCCGCATCGCTGAATCCATACACACGCTGATGTGCCGCATGAAACGGCACCGCCGGGTCACCAGCTTCCCACGGCACCGTCAACTCATAACTCTGCCCCTGGTATCGCACATCCGCAAAGCGCGCCATCATCGCTCCCGGCACATCGCGCCGCGCCCGCATCTCCAGTTGCTCGAAACTCCGCGCGGGCCCTGCATGACCCAGAACGGCAGCCGAATAATCTCTCGTCCTATCGGCCAGCAACATCCCCAGCGCGGAAAGCACACTCGCGTGCTCCGGAACCACCACCGTCTGAATGCCCAACTCCTGCGCGATTTCGCAAGCATGCAGCCCGCCGCATCCTCCGAACGCCACCAGCGGAAACTCGCGCGGATCTTCCCCGCGCTCAATCGACACCACACGAATCGCACGCTCCATATTCGCGTTCGCAATTCGCACAATGCCTAGCGCCGCCGCAACAGTCGAACAGCCCATCGCGCGCGCCACCTCCCCCACCGCCACAAGCGAGCGCTCCGGATACAGCGGCATCTCCCCACCCAGAAACTGCTCCGCCACAATGCGCCCCAGCACCACATGCGCATCTGTCACCGTCGCGCCCGTCCCCGTCCCGTAACATGCCGGCCCCGGCCTCGCCCCCGCGCTTTCCGGGCCCACCACCAGCCGCCCTCCCTCATCTACGCGCGCCAGCGACCCGCCTCCCGCGCCCACCGTGTGAATGTCCAGCATCGGAATCCGCACCGGCATCCCGTCCACCATTGCCTCCGTCGTCAGGCCAGGCACCGTGCCGGTCAAGCTGACATCCGTCGAAGTGCCTCCCATATCGAATGTCAGCGCTCGCGAAAACCCGTCCGCCGCCGCAACGCTCGCCGCGCCGACGATCCCTCCTGCGGGCCCCGATAGAATTGTCCGAACCGCCTCGCGCCTCGCCTCCGCCGCCGTCAGAAATCCGCCATTCGATTGCATCACCGAAACCGGGTGCGGCGAATGCTCCTCCAGATACCCCAGGTACCTGTCCATCAACGGCCCCACGTACGCGTTCAACACCGTTGTCGAGGCGCGCTCGAACTCGCGAAATTCCGGCGACACCGCATGCGACGCCGAACAGTACGCCACGCACTCCAGCGCCCGCAGCACAGCCTCTTCATGCGCCGCGTTCGCATACGAATGCAACAGACAGATCGCAATCGATTCAGCACCGCTGCGCCGCACCGCCTCCGCCAATTCCTCTAAGCCCACCGGCGCGTGCAGCACTGTCCCATCGAACAGCACGCGTTCCGCCAAGCCGAAGCGCATGTCATCCGCCACCAGTTCCCGCCGCGCCGGTTGCGTCAGAGCATACAGTTCAGGCCGCGCCTGCCGTCCAATGGTCAGCAAGTCTTCAAAGCCAGCCGTGGTCACGAACGCCGTGCGCGCACCCTTCCGCTCCAGCAGCGCATTCGTCGCCACAGTCGACCCGTGCACCACTTCCACCGTTCCCACCGCCGCCCGCGCGATCCCCGCCAGAATCACTTCCGCCGGATTATCCGCATTCGACCTTAACTTAAACGTCGTCAGCGCCCCCGCATCGTCCAGCACCGCAAAATCCGTAAACGTCCCTCCCGAATCGATTCCGATGCGCACGCTTTATTGAAGCATTGGCGGTTTGGTATCGTAGGCAAGCGTTTCACAATGCGAATCACGCTTGTTCTCATCGCCGCATGCTTCGCGCCCTCCGCGCTCGCTCAACCCCCCAACCCCACCTTCACCGGCTCCCCCTCCTGCCAAACCTGCCACGCAAAAATCTACGCGCGCTGGTCCAAGACCCGCATGGCCAACGTGGTGCTCGATCCCAAGCTGCATCCCGAAGCCATCCTGCCCAATCTCTCGAAGGCCGATCCCGCCATCGTCAAGTTCAAACGCGAAGACATTGCCTTCGTCTACGGCAGTAAGTGGAAGCAGCGCTACTTCACCAAGGTGGGCGAAAACTATTTCCCGCTCGAAGCTCAGTGGGATGTTACTCATCAGAAATGGCTCCCCTATCACGTCAAGCCCGGAGCCGATTGGTGGACCGCATTCTATCCCGATGACAACATGAAGCGGCCCACTGGCCCCACTTGCGATGGCTGCCACTCCGTCAATTTCAATATCGAAACCAACAAGGTCACCGAATGGAATGTGGGCTGCGAAAAATGCCATGGCCCGGGCAGCCTCCACGTGGCCCATCCCTCCACCGCGAACATCGTGAACCCCACGCGTCTGCCCACGCTCGACGCGAGCGATACATGCATTCAATGCCACTCGCAAGGCCGCCCTCTCTCGAAGCCCGTCGCCGGTAAGGCCTTCGATTGGCCCGTCGGTTTCCAAGTGGGCAAGCACCTTTCCGATTACTGGCAACTTGAAGACTACAAACTCGGCGAGACCACCTTCACTCACTTCGCCGACGGCACCGCCCACAAGAACCGCATGCAAGGCAACGATTTTGCGCAGAGCCTGATGTATCGCCGGGGCGTCACCTGCCACTCATGCCACGATGCGCACGGCACAGAAAATAATGCCGACCTCATCAAGCCCGGCAGCCAGATGTGCCTGGAATGCCATGGACCCAATTCTCCGAACGGGCCCCGTGCTCCCACCCTCGAAGCCCACTCCCACCACAAGAGCGAGAGCCCCGGCAACGATTGCCTCGCTTGCCACATGCCCAAAATCGAGCAGACTCTGCCCGACGATTTCGTCCGCAGCCATACCTTCAAGTTCATTCCGCCCGCTCTCACGGAGCAGCACAAGATTCCGAATCCCTGTACAACCTGTCACCCCGATAAGACTCTTGACTGGGCCAAACAGTCACTCAAAACATGGCGCGATTTGTCTCCATGGCAAACCGCGCGGTAAAACATTCCTAATGCCAGTCGTCGCTGAACTCGAATTTACAATAAGTCCGCAACTTACTCCGAAAGCGGGTTACCCGGTTTCCGCGCGGCTCCGCCTGAACGGTCAGGATGAGCTCTTTCCCGCCGACATCCTGAAGCTTGATCTGGATGAGTTAGCAACTCTGCGCGCGGAAGATAGTAAGTATGAAGCCCGCTTCTCTGAACTATTCTTTCAGGCGCCCAACGTCAGAGATGCTTTCGAAACGGCCTCCGCGCAAATCGATCAGGCTGGCCCCGGTAGCATGCTCCGCGTGCGCCTGCTGATTGACCCCGCCGCTCAGGAACTGCATCACGTGCGCTGGGAATGCCTGCGCGATACCTATGGCAATCCATTGTTCAACGGCGATACCGTGCTCTTCTCGCGCTTCCTCTCCAGCCGTAACCTGCGCCCCCTCAGCCCCCGCGCTCAGCTCAAAGCGCTCATCGCCATTGCCAGCCCTCCGAATCTCGATCAAGCCATCAATCCCGAAGACCCGAATTCCGGCCTCGCCCCCATCGACGTAGCAAACGAAAAGCGGCGCGCCGAAACAGGCCTGAAAGCCGCCGGCTTTGATGTTCTTACATTAGCCACCCCGCCCAACGGTTCGCGCCCCGCCACGCTCGATAACATACTCGCCGAACTCGAAAATGGCTACGACATTTTCTATCTGGTTTGTCACGGCGGCCTGGTCGCCACCAAACCCATGCTCTGGCTCGAAGACGGCGAAGATCCCATAGACGCCACGCGCTTGGTGGAAAGCATTCGCAACATGGCGCGGCCGCCTCGCCTGGTCGTGCTCGCTTCCTGCCAAAGCGCCGGCGCCGATGGCTCCTCCACCACCGCATCGGGAACTCTCGGCGCCTTGGGTCCGCTGCTTGCCACCGCCGGCGTGCCTTCCGTCATCGCCATGCAGGGCAACATCAAAATGTCCACCGTCGATCGCTTCATGCCGCTCTTTCTTTCAGAGCTGGCCAAAGACGGCCACATCGATCGCGCCATGGGCAAGGCCCGCGGCCACATCCTCGATTGCAACGATTACTGGATGCCCGCGCTCTTCATGCGTCTGAGCGATGGGTTCCTCTGGACCCAGCCCAGCGTCCCCGCGCCCGCCACTGCTGATCCCGCTCAGGCCATCGAAGACCAGGCCGCGCGGATCTTTCACGATCTCTCGGCACCAACCGCCATCTTCCCGCTTGACCAAGTCCTCGACAGCAGCGCGCAAGTGGGCGAAGTAATCCCCACCGCGCCTTCGAAATGGAAGCTTATTATGCCCGCCAGCGATATGCCGGCCTATGCCATGCTCAGCGCCTTCACCGTCCAACGCATTCTGGTTCTGGGCCACGAAGCCATGTTGTGCTTCCGCAATGTCAGCAGCAAAAATCCTTTTCTCGATCATGGACTCACTTGGCTCAAGGGCTCCCGCGCGGCGAACATCGTCCTCTCCGCCAAACCTACTGACACCCTGGTGCATTTCCGCTCCAGCACCTTCAGCGCTCGCGTGCTCCAGTTACAACTCGA
>JBBROT010000270.1:0-5272 GCA_038229155.1 Bryobacterales bacterium
CGGCGAAGAACTGTATCCGCTGGCGGACTTCCCTGCCCTTCCCGGCGTGCTGCTTGCGCCCGAAATTCACGTCTCGACGCCCGAGGCTTATCGCGCGCTTAGCGCCACTTTGACCGACCCAGAAAGCAAAATAGAGGCTTTTCAAAACAGCGTCCGTGAGCCGCTGGTTGCACCGTTGGTAAACGATTTCGAATCGGTGATCTTCCCGCAACATCCGCGGCTTGAAATTTTGAAACAGCGCCTGCTAGAACATGGCGCGCATCAAGCCCTGATGTCGGGCAGCGGTTCGGCGATTTTTGGGCTTTGTCACACGAAAGAAACAGTCTCCCGCGTCGTACAATTTGAAAAAGGAGAAAGTGCCGTCGCAATCTCTCTCCTCACCAGGTCCCGCTACCGTTCCCAATGGAATACGCTCCTGCAACCTCATACGCAAGGTGATTTATGGCCGCCCCGAAGCCTGTACGCGCAATGAACCCGGAACGCATCAAGATCTTCACCGGCCGGGCCAACCCCGCGCTGGCTGAGGAGATGGCGCAATCGCTGGGTCTTGAGATTGGAAAAGCGAAGATTAAGCAATTTTCCGATGGCGAGACCAATCCGCAGATTGGCGAAAATGTACGCGGCGCGGATTGCTTTGTGGTCCAACCGACTTGTTGCCCGGTGGATCAGCATTTGATGGAGCTGCTGCTGATGATTCAGGCGCTGAAACTCTCTTCGGCGGAAAGGATCACGGCGGTGTTACCATACTATGGTTACGGTCGTCAGGACAGAAAGGACAAGCCACGTGTGCCGATTTCGGCAAAGCTAGTGGCCCAACTGATTGAAACGGCGGGCGCTGACCGGGTGATGGCGGTGGATCTGCATGCCGCTCAAATCCAGGGTTTCTTCGATGTACCGGTAGACCACCTGTTTTTCCGGCCGGTCATGATCGAGTACTTCAAACGCCAGGAGATCAAAGATCTGATGGTGGTATCGCCCGATGCGGGCGGTGTGGAGCGGGCTCGTTCCGTCGCAAAACGGCTGAACGCTCCCTTGGCAATTATCGATAAGCGCAGGGAAGAAGCAAACGTGGCGGAAGTGATGAATGTGATCGGTGATGTTCGTGGGCGTAACTGCCTGATAGTAGACGACATGATCGATACCGCCGGAACTCTGGTGAAGGGTGCCGAAGCGTTGCTGAAATTCGGTGCGACGAGCGTGACGGCATGTGCCACTCACGGTGTGTTATCGGGTCCGGCGATCGATCGCATTAACGGATCGGAGTTGAAAGAAGTGATTGTTTCGAATTCTATTCCGGCAACGGAAGCGACGAAACAGAGCCCCAAGATCAGGATTTTATCGATTGCGCCGCTGCTGGCCCGGGCAGTTCAATCGATACATGAAGAAACATCGGTAAGTATTTTATTCGGTTAGGGCAACCCACGAGCGGTACGTACGGACTTGCCCGAAGGACAGCAGGCGTGAGAACAGATACGGTAGTAAGCGCGGAGATTCGAGAGACCCGCGGCAAGAATGAAGCTCGGCGCACGCGTGTGCGCGGCATGATTCCGGGTGTGGTGTATGGGGCTTTTAAAGACCCTGTCTCCATTGCCGTCAACCCCAAATTCATTACCCAGATTTTGCGCAGCAAGACGGGGCACAACACCATTTTCAACATTGAAGTGGCGGGCGGCGAAACCACGCCGGTCATGGTGGTGGATGAGCAGTATGACCCGGTCAAGAGCAATCTGCTGCATGTGGATCTGAAGCGGATCGATCTGGCGAAGCGCATCCGGGTGAGCGTACCGGTGATGACCCATGGCGAGGCCAAAGGTATCAAGTTGCAAGGCGGCCAGCTTGAAATTATCACGCGTTCGGTGGAAATCGAATGTGTTCCGGACGATATTCCGGGCAGCTTCACGGTGGACGTATCGGAACTGATGCTGGGCCAGAGTATTCGCGCCAGCGAAATTGCCATGCCGGGCGATGCGCGCCTGTTGAGTTCGGGCGAAATGGTGATTGCGCACGTGGTGGGTCAGCGTGCGGAAGCCGCCGCGCCGGTGGCCGCGGTTGCCGAACCCGAAGTGGCCAAGGCCAAGGGCAAGAAGGAAGAGGAAACCCCGGCCGCCGATACGAAGAAGAAGAAGTAATTCGCCGTGTTTCTGGTGGCCGGCCTGGGCAACCCGGGGGATGAGTATGCGGATACGCCGCACAACCTGGGGTTTCTGGCGATAGACCGGCTGGCCGCCGAACGCGGTATCCGTGTGACCCGGAACGATTCGAAAGCGCTTACCGGCGTGGGAGTTTCGGAATCCGGGGCGGCTCTCCTTTTAGCTAAGCCTCAGACCTATATGAACCTGAGCGGCGTTTCCGTGAAGGCGCTGATGGCGAAGCATGAAATTGGGCCGGAACGGCTGATTTTGGTGTACGACGAGTTGGATTTACCGTGGGGCGAGATCAGGATCCGTCCCAATGGCCGGCCCCGGGGGCATAACGGAGTTCGATCCGTTGCCGAGCAGTTGGGAACGGAGGAGTTTACACGAGTTCGGCTGGGCGCAAACCCCGGCCATCCGCTGAAAAGCGGTGCGGATTATCTGCTGGCCCCGATGTCGAGGCAGCAGAAGAAGGAATTGGAAGAGCCGCTTGGGGCTGCAGCACAAGCGGTGAATTCAATAATTGCCGACGGCGTCGAAACGTCCATGGCGAGATTCAATCGTCGCGCCGGAGGCTAACAAAAGAGGATAGATGAGAATTTACGAAGAGCTGTTCATTATGAAGCCGGATCTTCCGGAAGAAGAAATCGATACGTTTGTCGAACAACTGACCGCGAACATTGCAACCGTTGGCGGAACGGTCGACAAGGTGGAGAAGTGGGGCAAACGCCGCCTGGCCTATAAGGTTGACAAGTTCAAAGATGGCAGCTATGTGTTGCTTCAGTTCACCTCCGAAGCGGACGCGGTGAAGGAAGTGGAGCGCCGTCTCCGGGTTGCGGAAACGGTGATCAAGTTCCAGACCGTGCGCATCGATGAGACATTAAAGCGCCTGGATAAGCGGAAGAAAGAGCGCGATAAGCGTGCCGCGCGAAAGGCTTTGCAACCGCAGGCACCGGCACCCGCCGCGCCCGCGCCGATGTTCGGCGAACCGGAAGGCCATGCCGCGCCGGGAGCTCCGGCGCCAGCTATGCCTGCGCCGGTGCCGCCCATTGCTCAACCCGCTGCTCCGGAATCGACCGAACCTAACAAAGGAGAGAACTAACCATGGCCGAATCCTCCAAAGAAACACGCGGCAGCCGTCCCGGTAGCGCTTCGCAGCGGCCCACTGGCGGCGACAAAGCCGTTGCCACCGGCAAGAAGCAGTATTTCCGCCGCAAGAAGGTTTGCCGGTTTTGTGTCGAGAAGATCGACGACATCAATTACAAAGATGTGCGTTTATTGAGCGCGTTCATCGCCGAGCGCGGCAAGATTGTGCCCCGCCGCATTTCCGGCGTGTGCGCCCCGCACCAGCGCCGCTTGAGCGACGCCATCAAGAAGGCGCGCAACATTGCGCTGCTGCCGTTCGCGGCGGCCGTCTAAGGAGCCGAACCATGGACATTATTCTTAGAGAAGACATCGACCATCTGGGCAGCCGCGGCGATCTTGTGAAAGTTGCCGACGGTTACGCCCGCAATTACCTGCTGCCTCAGAAAAAGGCCGTCATCGCCACCGATTCGAACCGCAAGATCATCGAACAGGAGCGCCAGGCGCACGTCCGCAAGGATGCCAAGCTGAAGGAGGAGTTTGAAGCGCAGGCCAAGCTGGTGACCGGAACCGTGATCACCATTGCACAGCGCGTGGGCGAAAACGATCACCTTTTCGGCTCCGTTACCGCTCAGAATATCGCCGATCAATTGGAGCTGAAGGGCTTCCAGATTGAGCGCCGCAAGATCCAACTGGAAGAGCCCATCCGCACGCTGGGTGAGCACACGATTACGATTCGCCTGCACCGCGACGTGACCGCCGAAATCACGGTCAACGTGGTCAAGGAAGACTAATCGCCATGTTCGACCTTACGGGTCAAACAGCCATCGTTACCGGAGCCGCGACAGGGTTGGGCGAAGCAATCGCCCGGCGCTTCGCGGCCGCGGGGGCGCAAGTGGTTGTAGCCGACCGCGATCTGGCGGGCGCGGAAGCCGTGGCGGCCTCTTTAGCAGGTTCGTTCGCGGTGGAAGTGGACATCACGAAAACGGCGTCGGTGCAAGCGGCGACAGCGGCTGTGCTTGCGAAGAGCGGACGCATCGATATTTTGGTTAATAATGCCGGCATCGCCGGGAAAGCCGCGCCCATCTGGGAGCAGACCGAAGAAGACTGGAACCTGGCTATTGCTATTAATCTGACGGGACTTTTTCACTTCTGTAAAGCCGTTCTGCCGCATATGCGCGAGCGCAAATATGGACGCATTGTGAGTATCGCCTCTATCGCCGGTAAAGAAGGCAATCCGAATATGTGCGCGTATTCGGCCAGCAAGGCCGGTGTCATCGGGCTCACGAAATCGATCGCGAAGGAAGTGGCGACCGAAGGCATCTGCATCAACGCTGTTGCGCCTGCCGTGATCCGCACCAAGATTCTAGAGCAACTCACTCCGCAGCAGGTTAGCTACATGACCGACCGTATCCCGATGAAGCGCACCGGCGAACCTGGGGAAATTGCGGCGGTGGTTCACTTTCTGGCGAGCCCCGATGCGAGCTTTGTCACGGGCCAATGTTACGATGCCAGCGGCGGACGAGCGACGTATTAAACTTAAATCATGTCCGAGACGAATGGCAGCGGCGGATACATTAACGAACGAATGGACCGGGCAGAAGCGATGCTGAATCAGGTCGCGTCCGATCACGTCTTATTTCTTCAAGACCACCAAATGCTCCTCAAGGCTCAGGTGGTCATGCAGGATTCATTGCAACAGCTCGACAAAAAACTGGACCGCCTGGCCGACGCTCAACTCGCTACAGATGAAAGGCTGAACGCTCTGATCACCACTGTAGACGGAATCATTCGCGCCAGGTAGCGCCTGGTGAGTGCTTCGGGCTTACTTCGCCAATTAGGATTCGTCAGCGCCACCGCGCTTGTTGTCTCGAACATGGTGGGCAGCGGAATTTTTGCCACCACCGGTTTCCTTGCGGGCGATCTGGGTAGCGCTCCGCTAATTCTGGCCGTGTGGCTGACTGGCGCGCTGTTCGCTTTTGCCGGTGCGCTGAGCTATTCCGAACTCGGCATCAACTTTCCCTCTTCGGGCGGCGAATATGTTTATCTGACCGAAG
>JBBROT010000271.1:0-5262 GCA_038229155.1 Bryobacterales bacterium
AACTCTGGAGCGACGACGCCGTAACCCGCGAAGACCAATCCTGAATCCCGAATCACAACATCGGAAACAGGCTGCTGCGACGTGGCGAGGTAATCCTGCCGGGCCAACAGAGCGAGCGGCTTGCCGCCGACAGAGATGCCGATGATGCCCTCAGAGCGAATGCCCCACAGCGCCACCTTCTGGACAAAAGTGCCATCGGGATTGCCGGGCTTCAGGCCCATTTTCCGGCACTGCTCCGTCAGGTACGCCACCGTCTTCTCTTCACCTTCGGTGCCCGGCGCGCGTCCCGCGAACTCATCGGACGCGAGGACGCGAATGTGAGACAAGAGCCCGGGGCCGGTGATGACGGACTCCGGGTTTACGGCCGCCGACAAGGCCGCGGTGAAAATCCAAAGCACTCTTCGCATTCCCAATTATGGGCGCGCCAGATACTTCTCGTACAGCTTGCGGCGGCGTGTTTCGAGGTCCACGGCCTGGCCGTCGATGAACACACGCTTCACGCTGGAGGTGACTTCCAAGGGGTCGCCATCGGTCACGATAAGGTCAGCCGATTTACCTTCTTCGATAGAGCCGAGGTTTTTTTCGAGGCCGAAGATGCGCGCGGCATTGAGAGAGACTGCTTTATAAGCCTCATCGTGCGGCAGGCCGAAGGGGACGGCCGCGGCGGCTTGATAGGGCAGGTTACGGCTGCCGATTCCGCCGAAGGTGCCGATGGAAAATGGAATGCCCGCGCGAAAGAGTTCGCCAGGTGTCGTGAAGGCACGGTCGTAGGGATCGTCTTCGTCAATGGGCAAGCTCCAGGTGGGCTGCAGGACAACGGCAATGCCGCGCTTTGCAATCAGGTCAAGCACCTTGTAGCACTCCGCCGCATCGGCCAGAATGATTTTCACTTTTTGGCGATCCGCGAATTCGATGGCTTCGCGAATTTCGCGCTCACGCACGGCGGTGACAAAGAGCTTTGCGGAGCCGTCCAGCACGGGCAGCATCGCTTCGAAGCGCAGGTCTGTTTTGGTGTGGCCTTTGCGGTAACGCCGGGCTCGATCGAAGAAATCGTTCAGGAGGCGAAGCCGATTGTCATGCAGTTGCTTTGCCTCCGCATAGGGTACGGGTTCTTGCCGAACGGCAGTCTCTGGCTCTTCATCGTCCTCTTCGGATTCATGCGGCACAAGACGCGTGGTCTCGATGGTGGGGAAGCGCAAGTACAAGGCAACGGTGGGCGCGTTGCCGGCTTCCCCACGCAGGCCGATGAGAGAGAGCTGCCCCGCGAGCAGTTCGCCATCGGGCACGGTGACGGCGCGCGTGACACCGTTTTCGCGGGCCATGGCAATGGGCTCCGCGGCCCAGTTCACAGCGCTGCCCGAACGCAACTGCGGAGAGAAGAGCCCGAGTTCGGCGACGTCTGGATTCAGGCCGTTCAACCCGAGCGTAGAGGCGGAATCGATCATGCCGGGATAGACGTGCAGGCCTGTGACATCGATCACAGGAACGCCATAGGGCGCGGCCAACCCTTTACCGACGCCGACGATTTTGCCGTTGCGCACCAGCACGGACGCGTCCTGAATGACGGGCCCCGAGATGGTGTGAACGGTGCCGCCGCGGAGCATAAACGCGCCCTGACCGTATAGCGGCAAACTTGCGACCAGAAGCAGCAGACCCCGCACGTTACGGACGATAGCACGCTGCGCTACAGTACGAAACACATGATGCACCAACCCACCAACCCGACGGGGGAAGCCATGGCCCTGACTCACGGCGCGGGCGGCGATTGCGATTCGCCTCTGCTGCTGGCGATTGCGGAAGCGTTTTCCGATGCCGGCATTACGGTTCTGCGTTTCAACCTTGCGTTTCGCGAACTGAAGCGGCCGCCCGGTCCTTCTACCGGCGCCAAGGACAGGGACAGCATACGGCAGGCGCTGGAGCGGCTTCGGAAGGAGACGAAGGGTCCGCTGTATGTGGCTGGCCAATCGTATGGCGGGCGGCAGGCGAGTATGCTGGCGGCGGAGGATCCGGAGTGTGCTTCGGCGCTGGCGCTGTTCTCTTATCCGCTGCATGCTCCGGGAAAGACGCAGTTGCGGACGGAACATTTTCCGGGCATTCGCAAGCCTACGTTGTTTATTCACGGGCCGCGCGATCCGTTCGGAAATAGCGAAGAACTGGAGATCGCGCGCAAGCTGATTCCCGCGCCTACGGCGATTCATGAAGTACCGAAGGCGGGGCATGATTTGTTGCGCGGCCGTTTCGAGATGGGGCCGGTGGTGAGCGCGCTGCGGGCACTGGTGGCGCTTGCCGGCGTGACGCTTTCGGCGCAGACCTTACACAAGCTTCCCGCCACCCCACAGACGGTGGTTGTCGGCTATTACTCGGCCGCCGCGCCGCCGGCACTGCGGATTAAATCGGGAGACACGGTTGAAATTGAAACAGTGTCAGGCAATGGCAAGCGCCTGGAAGCGGCAGGCGCGAAGAGCGTGCCGCGGAGCCTATTCGAGATCAATGAAAAAGTGACTGACAAGGGCCCAGGCGGACATATTCTGACGGGGCCGGTGTTTGTGGAGGGGGCGGAGCCGGGCGATACGCTGGAGGTTCGGATGGTGAAGATCGACCTGGCTGTGCCGTTCGCCTATAACGCGTTCCGGCCAGGCGCGGGCTTTCTTCCGGACGATTTTCCGTACTCGCGTTTCAAGGTGATTCCGCTGGACCGCGCGCGTATGGTGGCGAACTTCGGGCCGGGCATCGAGATCCCGCTGCATCCGTTTTTCGGGAGCATGGGGGTCGCGCCGCCCGAAGGCATGGGCCGCCTGAGTTCCACCGCGCCGTGGTATCACGCGGGCAACATGGATAACAAGGAACTGGTGGCGGGCACCACACTTTTCATTCCGGTGCAGGCCACGGGTGCGCTGTTTGAAGTGGGCGATGCGCATGCGGGGCAGGGCAATGGCGAAGTGGATATTACGGCGCTGGAGACATCGCTAAACGGCACGTTTCAATTCATTGTTCGGAAGGACATGCACTTGAAGTGGCCGCGCGCGGAGACGCCGACGCATTACATCACCATGGGCTTTCACGAAGACCTGACGGAGGCTACGACGCTGGCGGTTCGCGACATGATCGAGTTTCTGGTGACGGAAAAGCATCTGACGCGCGACGATGCTTACATGCTGACCAGCGTGGCTGCCGACTTGAGCATCAGCCAGCTTGTGGATACCAAGAAAGGCGTTCACGCCCTGATTGCGAAGAACATTTTTCTGGCGCGTTAGAGCGGGATGTTGCCGTGCTTTTTCTTCGGCATTGTGTCCACTTTGTTCTCCAGCATTTTGAGGGCGCGGATGATACGGGGCCGTGTTTCGTGGGGCTCGATGATGTCGTCCAGGTAGCCGCGTTCGGCGCTGATGAAGGGGTTCGCGAATTTTTCGCGGAACTGTTCCACCATGGCTGGGCGCGCGCTGGGGTCCTCTGTTAGTTCGCGGCGGTAGACAATGTTCACGGCACCTTCTGCACCCATGACGGCTATTTCCGCAGTGGGATAAGCCAGGTTCACATCTGTGCGCAGGTGCTTCGAACCCATCACGCAATATGCGCCGCCATAAGCCTTGCGCACCACGATGGTGATCTTGGGGACGGTGGCTTCGGCATACGCGTAAAGCAGTTTCGCGCCATGGCGGATGATGCCGCCGAACTCCTGCGCGGTGCCTGGAAGAAAACCCGGCACATCTTCAAACGTGAGGATGGGGATGTTGAACGCATCGCAGAAGCGCACGAAGCGGGCACCCTTTACGGAGCTATCGATATCGAGACACCCGGCAAGATGGGCCGGCTGATTGGCGACGATGGCAACGGGCCTGCCGTCCATGCGCGCGAGGCCGATGACCAGGTTCGGCGCGAAGTGTTCCTGCACTTCGAAGAAATAGCCATCGTCCACCACGCGGCGGATCAGGTCTTTGATGTCGTACGGGATGTTCGGCTCGGCGGGCACCAGGGTATCGAGCGCGGCATCGGCTCGCGAGGCGGGGTCGGAAGTGGGGCGGCGCGGCGGATCTTCGCGATTGTTCGAAGGAAGGAAGCTGAGCAGTTCGCGAATCATCTGAATGCATTCGGTATCGGTGGCGGCTTTGAAGTGACCCACGCCGCTGATGGAGTTGTGGGTATCGGCGCCGCCCAATTTTTCCTTGGTGACGTCTTCGTGAGTGACGGTCTTCAGCACATCGGGACCGGTAACGAACATGTAGCTGGTCCGATCCACCATGAAGACGAAATCCGTGATGGCGGGCGAGTATACGGCCCCTCCCGCGCAGGGGCCCATGATGGCGGAGATCTGCGGAATGACACCGCTTGAAAGCGTATTGCGCAGGAAGATATCGGCATAGCCCGCGAGGCTGACGACGCCTTCCTGGATGCGCGCGCCGCCGGAATCGTTCAAGCCGATGACGGGCGCGCCGGTCTTGAGGGCAAGGTCCATCACCTTGCAGATTTTTTGCGCATTGCTTTCGGAGAGCGAGCCGCCGAGCACGGTGAAATCCTGCGCGAAGGTATAGACCGAGCGGCCTTCGATCTGGCCGTAGCCGGTGACCAGGCCATCGCCGGGAATCACCTGATCGGCGAGGCCGAAATTGCGGGAGCGATGGGTGACCAGTTTGTCCAGCTCTTCGAAGGTGCCTTCATCGAGCAGCAGGTCAATGCGCTCACGCGCGGAAAGTTTGCCTTCGCGATGCTGGCGCTCACGGCGTTCGGGCCCGCCCCCTTCTTCAGCGGCCTGGTGGCGGATGCGCAGTTCTTCAAGGCGTGTCACAGGTTCATTGTAGAGGGGCTTAAACTAAGGTGTGACAGGGACGTGCAGTTGCGGAACAGTTCTGGTGGAAGATGCGTCGTTTTGCCATCGATGCGGGAAGGCGACGCGCGAATTTCTGATTGAAGAACCGGTTGAACTTGTTGAGCCGCAAGTTGCCGAAGCGCCGATTGGAGTGGTGCCGAAAGCGCAAATTCAGGCTGTGAGTTTCAGCAACGCCATGGCAGTGCGCGTGGGCTTTCTGGCGGCGAGCGTGGCTTCGCTGCTGGATGCGCTGCCGTGGGTGGACGCGTTGTTTCTGTTGTGGTCGGCGTTAGCTGGATTCGGATCGGTGATGCTGTACCGCCGCCGCACGGGGCAGGTGCTGAGCGTGCGCAGTGGAGCGCGCATGGGCTGGATCACGGGCATGCTGAACGCCGTGATTGTGATTGTGTTTTTCACGTTGAGTTTCGTGGCCGGCATTTCTGAATTTAAGGCGACAT
>JBBROT010000272.1:0-5243 GCA_038229155.1 Bryobacterales bacterium
AATTTCACCTTCGCCTTCGACTGTGAGTGTGAGCTCAATCAGCCCTTCCGCAGGTCCAGAGCGGGAACACTGAGTGCAGGCTTCCTACACATACTATGTTCCCCACCGCACAGCCGCCGCGTTCTGCGCAATCTCCTTCCGCTTTTCCTTACTGAGGGCCAGTGCTCGCTTTTTGCCGCCCCTGCTCCCCATAGCTTTAGCCGCCGATGACATAGCGGCTTTCTCGGTATCGGTCATCGGCGGATCTTTCTTAATCGCCATAGTCACCCAGTATACTCCTTAGCGCAAAGAATTTCATAGCGCTTAGCAAAAAACAAAAATAAATCCTTGACGCTAAGCAATGCTTAGCGCTAAGATGGTTATGTACTCAAGTTGTTCCGCGAAAGTGGAAAGGACAACAAGCAGATGGACGAACAAGAGTGGATGAATCAACACGAACAGCTTGACCGCTGGACGAGCTCGCGCGACGCCCGCGCCCTCGCCGAACGCGACGACGATTACGCGCTCGCCGCCCACGTCGCGGCCTTTGACGCGCTTGATCGCGCCATGAGCCCGGTCCTTCACTTAGAGAACTTACACGCACGCATGGAGAGCAACTAACATGGCACTGGAAAAATTCAAACCGAGAACTAACGTCGTTGAAGTGATCGCGCTCGCTTACACCAAAGGAGAGGAAGCGAATTCCGATTACGAGGATCACTTCATCGGGGAGGGATTCCGGGCCTTTGCGGCGAATCCAGTTCACGCCACGTCGGTGGTGGTGTAAATGACGAACCGGCCATCCACGGAGTCGCCGAGCAGGATGGCTGAGTGTTTCGTGAAAAGAGCAATGGCATCGAAGAAGCCGGTGGGGTCGGGGTTGGTGAGTTGGAGTTGCCAGTTTTTGCCGGAATCCTGGGTGCGGTAGGTGCGCGATTTATCGCCAGGGCCGCTGGAGAGAAGCCAGGCGTGGGTTGCGTCGGGGGCTTCTATGTCGCGGAAATCGAGAGCCGAGGAGTTCGGGACTGACGAAGATTCCCAGTTCTTGCCCGAACTGTTCGTGCGAAGGACGGTGCCTCTTGTGCCGGTGGCCCAGGCCATATGAGAGTTCACCGCGGCCACACCACGAAAGCTGGCGGTGCTGGTGCTGGTCAATACGCGCCATTCGGCGTGGGCTGCAGAGGCGGCAACGATGGCGAATATGAAGGTCCTGGTTCGAGAAGCCAAGATCAGATTGTCGCAATTTTGCGAATATTACCCGCGGCGGCGAACCAAACCGGTTTTCCGTCGTCATAGACTTCATGGAAAAAATACTGCTGTTCCTGCTGTGCTTCACCGCGTACGGAGCCGACATAAGCGGCGAATGGAGTTTCCGGCTGGTGCGGTTCGGAGACCGGTTCGCGAGCGCGCGCGTGGAGTTGAAGGCTGACGGAAGCAAAGTCACGGGCACGCTGAATGAGATCAAGCTGGCGGGTAATATCGATGGCGATGTTGTGCATATCACCGGAATGCGCCCCAGCGGTAAAGAATGGGCCAAGCTGGACGGGCGCGTGCGCGGCGATGAGATGTCCGGCACCGTGAAGCAGGGGGACGATGAGTTTGCCTGGGAGGCGCGGCGCATGGCGGCCACGCAATCGGAACCGAAAACTCACACGTTCGCGGCCACCACGTTCCACCGCGCATTTTCCGGTGCGATCCCGCCGGTGCTGCATGTGAACTCGGGCGACACCATCAAGACTTCCACGGTGGACGCGGGCGGGCACGATGCTCAGAACGTCAGGCGGTCGCTGGGCGGGAACCCGGAGACGGGACCGTTTTATGTGGAAGGCGCGATGCCCGGAGATACGCTGGCGATCAAGTTTCAGCGCCTGCGTCTGAACCGCGATTCCGCCATGAGCGGCGACCGCATAGTGCCGAGCGCGGTGCAGGCCGATTATTTCCGCGATGCGAAATTCGATGAAAAGTTTGACAGTGAATGGAAGCTGGACCGGCAGAACGGCACGGCGTCGCTTGCCAAGCCGACGGATCGGCTGAAGAACTTTCGCGTGAAGCTGCAGCCGATGATGGGCTGCGTGGGAGTGGCACCTCCCGCGAACCAATCGTTCCGCTCCGGCTGGCTGGGGGCGTGGGGCGGCAACATGGATTACAGCGGCGTGCGCGAAGGAGTGACGGTGTATCTGCCGGTGTTTCAGGAAGGCGCGCTGTTGTTTGTGGGCGATGGCCATGCGGTGGAAGGCGATGGCGAACTGAATGGCGATGCGCTCGAGACATCGATGGATCTGGAATTTTCCGTGCAATTGATTCGCGGCAAGAGCACGGGCGGTCCCCGGTTCGAAGACGACAACTATCTGATGGCATCGGGAATTGCCGGTTCGCTTCCGGATGCTTTGCGGGAGGCTACAACGGAGTTGGCGCGTTGGCTGGAACGCGATTACAAGCTATCGCCGAATGAATCGAACGTGATTTTGGGAACTTCCATCCGCTACGACATTGCGGAAGTGGTGGACCCGCAGGTTCATATTGTGGCGAAGGTGAGTAAGGCGGTGTTGGCGAGTCTGCAATAGAGCCGAAGGGCGGTGTGGGCTCCTCATGTAGCTACAATGACAATTATGGAAGTCGGGATGCGGGAAGCCAAGACCAGATTGTCGCAGCTTGTGAAAGCCGCCTTAGCGGGGGAGGAGGTTTTCCTGACCAATCGCGGGGAACGAAAGATTCAACTAAGCGTAGTGGAGAAGACGGAAGGCTTGCGGGGCTGGGGCTCGTGGGCGGGCAAAGTAAATCTTTACAAGGGATGGGATAGTCCCGAGGAGGATAAACGGATCGAAGAAATGTTTGAGTTTAGACAGGAGGAAAATGCGAATACTGCTCGACACGAACGTGCTGGTGAAGGGGATGGCCGGAGTGCGGTTGCCCCGCGCCGTAAAGCGGCTATTAAGCGATCCCGGTAGCGAGTTCGTCGTCAGCATTATCAGTGCTTGGGAGATTGTCAACAAGCCGAACCTGGGGCGATCCGTTGCCGACATTCACGAGGCGATCAGAGGTATAAACGGTACCTTGCTTCACGTTCAGTTCCGGCATTTGGAGGAACTTGCCAAATTGCCTTTCCGGCGCGACCATCATGATCCGTTCGACCGGATGTTGATTGCCCAGGCACTATCGGAGGACATCCCGATCCTGACAAGCGATACCAGATTTGAAGAGTATCGCCGCCTGCGGGTGCTTTGGGATTAGCCGATGCGGCGGCGCAGAATATCGAGCGCCATTTGGGCGGCGAAGGAACGGATGCGGGGGCGGTCGCCAATGAACTGGCGGTGGAAAACGTCAGTACCGCGCGCGTCTGAGATGCCGATATAGACCGTGCCCACGGGGGCTTCGTCGCCAGCTTTGTTGGGGCGATCGGTGGTGGGTCCGGCGTTTCCGGTGACGGAGAGGCCGTAGGTGGTGCCGGTCTTGTCGCGGATGGCAAGGGCCATGGCTTCGGCGGTTTCTTTACTGACTGCGCCGTGGCGGTCAATCGCTTCGAGCGGGATGCCGAGAGCTTGCGACTTCATCCGCTTGGTGTAGGTAACGAAGCCGCCGGCGAACCAGGCGGAACAGCCGGGGACGGAGCTCAAGCGGTCCGCCAAGGCGCCGCCGGTCATGCTTTCCGCAACAGAAACAGTGGCATGGGCGTCAAGCAGCAGAGCGCCTACTGTTTCTTCGAGGGAATCGCTGTTGCGGGAATAGATGCGGTCGCCCACCAGGGCTTCGATCTGGGTGCCTACTTCCGAAAGGAGCGCCGCCGCTTCGCCCGGTGTGGCGCAGCGGGCACGCAGGTGGACCTGAATATCGCCCGCGTGAGCTAGCACGGTGGTGACCGGGTTTTCGTATCTCTTGTAGACCGGAGAGATAGTCTGGTCTAGATCGGATTCGGACATGCCGGCTACACGGAACACCAGCGTTTCGATGGATTGTTTCGGGACGCGCGCTTCGAGGCGTGGCAGGCACTCGCGAGCGAACATGGATTTGAGTTCGTGCGGAGGGCCGGGCAGCAGCACGATCCAGGCGGTTTCATGTTCGATCCACTGACCGGGCGCGGTGCCGCGATCGTTCGAAAGCGGTTCGGCACCTTCGAGAAGAAAGGCCTGACGCTTGTTGATTTCCGGCATCGCGCGCGACATCTTTGCGAACCGGGCTTCCAGTTGTTCGGCGATGTCCGGGTGGAAGACGAGCTTGCGGCCTAGCGCTTCGGCAACGGCGTCGCGCGTGACATCGTCCTCTGTGGGACCCAAGCCACCGGAGAGAAGCACGATGCGTGAGCGGGAGGCGGCGGTGCGGATGGTTTCGGCCAGACGCGCGCGGTCATCGCCTACGACATATTTCGTAGTGACCTCAATACCCAGATCGTTGAGTTGTTCGGTGAGGTAGAGCGAATTGGTATCGACGCGCTTCGGCGTGAGCAGTTCGGAACCGACGGCGATGATCTCGGCGTTTGTCACCGCATTAGGCAAACTGGCGGCCTTTGACACCCACATCCACGCGGTACAGCGCGTTCGTGGTGGAGACAACGATGGCCTGCGAAGGCGTGAAGCTCAAGCCCACAATGCCGGGGCCGGATATGGCCAGTTCGGCCTCGCGATTTTCGTTGATGCGGACAATACCTTTGCGGCCAGCGAGGGAGGCGGAGACGTACAGGCGGCCCTGTTCATCGAAAGCCATACCCTGCGGACGGCCCACGCCGCGATAGAACACTTCCACATCGCCCTGGTGGCTGATGCGGTGGATGGAATCGAAGCTGGAAGTGGTGGGGCCGGTGACGTAGAGGTAGCGATCCGGGCCGAACGCGAGGTGATAGGCGGAGATGGACGGTTCGAGAGTGGCGAACACGAAAATCTGGCGCGAGGGGCTGATTTTGAAGATGGTGCCGCTGCGATCGCCCACGTAGAGGTTGTTTTCTTCGTCGAACGCGAGACCGCTGGCGACGCCCATGCCCTCGACATAAACCGACATGTTGCCGTTGGGGGTGACCTGGTAAACGACACCATCGAAGCGGCTGGAAATGTAAAGCATGCCGTCCTGATCGAAACAGAGGCCGGTGGCATTCATCAGGTCGTTAATGAACGGCTTCATGTTGTAATTCAGGTCGATTTTGTACACCGCGACCGGCACTTTCTGGCCGCGCGAACCGCTGAAAGTGCTGTAGATATTACCGAATTTATCGACGGCGGGGTTGGCGACGGGATGCAGATTGTCGGCGATCATGATGCCGAGGTCGCAGGTCCAGG
>JBBROT010000273.1:0-5227 GCA_038229155.1 Bryobacterales bacterium
TCTTTGTTTGAAGCCACATTCACAATAAGCGCGGACATCAAAGTCGTCAGCACCGAATACGGCCACCAGCCATAACAGGTCGCCCCCAGCACCTGCGCGAAGCGGAGCTTCGAACCGGTGAGTGAGAGGCCCGCGGCGAACAGCCCCGCTATTGCCAGCAGCACAATCGGCGTAAACACCAGCGGTGCCCCGTACGCCATCGCGGTCGCCACGGGACTATTCGCCGCCTTCGCAATTCCGTCCGGACCCATCTGCTCCATGGCGCGCGGGTTACTCGCCATCTGCTGACGAATAATGTTCTCCATGCCCATTCCGTGGACCACGATATAACTGGCCAGTAAAGCCAGCAGCATGATTGCCAGAAAAGCGGGGAACCACATACCGCGTTCGCGAACGCGATCGAAGACCTTTGCGGGGGCGTAGAATATTTCCAGTAATCCAAGCATGGCTCGAAATACTGTATCGCAGTTTACTTAGATTCGGCTGGCGAAGTAAGGGCCCAGCAGCGCAACACCTCCGCAACGCTCCAGGCTTGCGCGATACAAGCGCGCGGTGTATGCGGCTCCTCCGCATCGAAAACTTCACTAATGGAACCCACGCAGGCATCGTCCAGATGCTTGAAGAAGCCTGTCAACAGGTCACGCGCTTCCACCAGCTTCCCCGGGTTCAACTTCAGCCAGGCATCCACATAAGGGCCAATCAACCACCCCCACACCGTGCCCTGATGATAGGCCGCATCGCGAGATCGCAAGTCGCCGTCGTACCGGGCCTTAAAATCTTTATCGTCCGGCGAAAGCGACCGCAGCCCCACGGGTGTCAGCAATTTCCGCGTCACCCGGTCCATCACCGGCTCCCACCATTCGCGATCCAACACCGCGTGGGGAAGGGAAATGGCGAACACCTGGTTCGGCCGGCATGCGGGATCATTGCCTCCGCCCTCCTGGTCCACCACGTCATACAAGTGACCGGTCTCCTCATTCCAGAACCGGCGATTAAAGCTTTCTCTCGCTCGCGCCGCATGCTCGGCGAACGGCTGGCCCGAAGCTTCCCCGTAAAAATTCGTCATCCATTCAGACAGCAGCATCAGCGCGTTGTACCAGAGCGCATTGATCTCCACCGCCTTGCCCCGCCGCGGCGTCACCACCCAATCGTCCACCTTGGCGTCCATCCAGGTCAGTTGGTAACCTTCTTCGCCCTGTACCAGCAAGCCGTCCGCGGGGTCCACATGGATTCCGAAGCGCGTCCCTTCCAAGTGCTTATTCGCAATCTCCAACAGCTTCGGCAGCACCAGCCGCAGCGTGCTCTCATCGCGCGAAGCTTGCACGTACCGCGAAAGCGCGTGGAAGAACCACAGGCTTGCGTCCGCCGTATGATACAAGCCGTTCTTTTCTCCCTCCGGGAACATATTTGGAATCAGCCCATCGCGCACATAATGCGCGAATGTCCGCAGAATCCATCCCGCCTGGTTATAACGGCCCGTGGTCAGCGTCAGCCCTTCCAGGCTGATCATCGTGTCGCGGCCCCAGTCTGTAAACCAGTGGTACCCGGCAATCACGCTGCGCAGTTCGTCGCCTTGAGCATGAGCGCGCGCCAGATCTTCCACGCGTCCCACCGGAGTCATGATGAACTGGTCCGCCGCGAACACCAGTTCGGCCGGAGGACCGCTTCTCACCTCGGGATGCGCCTCCCCCATCATGGCGCGCCGCCGCACCAGTTCCCGCTCCTGCGCCTCATCGACGGAAAGCGCCCTCACCGTCTCCCAATTCTCTGTCGATGCCACAAAGGTGACCGTCGCGCCTCTCTCCAAATCCGCGCGAAAATATCCAGGGCTCCACATCGCGCCCCGGCATGCATAACCTCGGCGCTCCTCCGTCCGGAACAGAACATTCGGAATCGTCTTGCGGTCGAACGTAAACGCGGTCGAAGGGTCGCAATGCATCCTCAGCAGCGGCACGCCCGCGCCCGAACCGCACACTTCGTATCCCTCATCCACCACGGTCAGCGTGAACTTTTCCGAAAGCGGCGTGCTCACGAACGCATCGTGCGACCGGAAATGAACAGCCGGCCGCAGCCCCAGCCGCACCGCACCGCTCCCTTCCAGCAACTTATAAGTCACATGAACCGTATTCTGCCGGTGGGGCAGCAGAATGCGCTTCTCAATCACCATATCTTCCACGCGATAAGTCCAAACAGGCAGCCCCGCTTCCAGACGAAATTCCTGTGCCTGCATCGTGCTCTCCACCTGCGACCCGGTCAGTTCCCGAGGCCCATTGAAGTACACTTTCTTGCTCGGCAGCCGGATGCGCTCTGACAGTGCGTTCAGCATCATCATGCGGCCCGTCGGGTTCGGCAGCGCCGATATCAGCAGCCCGTGATAGCGCCGCGTCAAAGGCCCCACCACCGTGCCGCTCGCGTAACCGCCCAGGCCGTTCGTCACCAGCCACTCCTGCGAAAGATGAGGGTCGGTCTCGAAATCGCGCAACTCACGGCCCGGCAAAATCCGTATCAAATCGTTCACTATTTAGTCTCCAGATTTAGTGTCGAGAGGGGCGGCTTCCGACGTCAGCACTACCGCGGCGTAACCCGGAAATCGCCAGTTGTCTTCCGAATCCGGGGGGAAGGTCCCGTAGCCGTGATAGCGCGGATCTTCGCTGCTCCAGATGATGCGCCACTCACTATTGGCGGGCGGCGCCAGCAAAGGCTCCGGTGCCGGGTCCAAATGCAAGTCACGCCCGAAGTTGATCAGCAGCAAGCGGTCTCCATGCTCCTCGCCGAAATATCGCAAGACAAAAGCTTCATCGCCCAACACCGCTCCATCCAGTCCACGTTTTCGTTGCATGCGGAATACCGCGTCTTCCCGCCGCAGACGCAATAAATCTTTATGCATGTTGTAATACGCCGCGTTCTTCTGCCGCTCTGAAAAATCCAGCTTGCACATTTCGAATGTGGAAGGGTTGCCCGGGTCGGGAATCACGGATTGCACCTCCGCAATCGCCAGGCTGCGGAACTGGCTTAAGAACTTCCCGCGCCCTTCGCGAACCTTCTTCGATAGCTCAGCTTTGTGATCGCAGAAAAATAAAAACGGTGTCGATGCCGCAAATTCCTGCCCCTGAAACAGCATCGGTGTGCCCGGCCCCAGCAACAGCAGCGCGGTCATCGCCTTATATTTCCCCACCGCTCCCAACCGGTCGGCGCGCTCCCCTCGCAGCGTGTTGGCCACCTGATCGTGATTCTGAAAAAATGTCACATACGCCGCCGGGTTCTCATTCAATGACGATGTGCCGCGCCGCGCGCTCTGCCACTTGTACCACTGGCCCTGATACAGATAGCCGTATTTCGCCGCCGAAATAAACTCCTGCGGTTTACCCTGATAATCCGTGTAATACGCCTCGTTCCGCCCGGTCATCACCACCACGGACGAATGATGGAAATCGTCGTTCCATAAGCCGTCCATTCCATACCCGCCCTCCGCAACCGGCCGGATCAGCTTCGCATCCTGAGGCTCATTCTCCGCAATCACAATCGTGTCGCGGCCATGCGCATACTTGCGCACGCCGTCGGTGATCTCGCGCAAAATATGCACCGGCGAATCGTCGAAAATTTGCTGCGTCGCGTCCAGGCGCATGCCATCGAAATGGAATTCTTCCATCCAATACTTCACGTTCGCCAGAAAGAACTCGCGCACCGGCCCGTTGTTCTTCCCATCGAAATTAATCGGCTCGCCCCAATCGTTGATGTACTTATCGGTGAAGTAATCGTCTGCATAGCTGCGCAGGTAATTCCCATCGGGTCCAAAATGGTTGTAGACCACGTCCAGAATCACACCCAGGCCGAACGAGTGCGCCCTGTCGATAAACCGGCGCAGTTCATCCGGCTCACCATATAACCACGTGGGCGCGAACAGATCCACACCATCGTAGCCCCACCCGAAACGGCCCGGAAAATCCGCCAGCGGCATCAGCTCAATCACCGTGATTCCCGTCGCCGCCAGCTCTTCCAGTTGCTCCTCCGCCGCCTTCCAGTTGCCCTGATGGGTGAACGTGCCCACGTGCATTTCATACAGCACCTGGCCTTCAATCTTCACGCCCTTCCAGCCCGCATCGCTCCATTCGAAGAAGTCCGGGTCCACCACGCGCGAGGGCCCGCTCGGCCCGTCCGGCTGGAAGCGCGACGCCGGATCGGGGTACCGCCCGCCATCGTCATCCACTTCGAAACGGTAAACGGTCCCGGCCTGCGCCTGGCGAATGGTGCCTGCAAAATATCCTCCCGGCTCCGCCTGCAATTCGTGTGTCGCCGGTGAGCCCGGGCCATCTTCCAGAACAACTCGCAATACGGTGCGCTTGGGTGCCCAGATGCGGAAGTGCACTCCCCCGGCGGGGTCCAGTTCGGCTCCGATCGGGAGCTTGCGTTTAGTCATGCAAGCTTTTAGAGTACGCTTGACCGGGCCCCAGATCCACATTTGATAGACATCCTTTCCCCCGCCGCCCGGCTTGTTACACTCGGGTTCAAGGGGGGCTATGGCCGAACCGGAAGCACCAGAAACCGAAGAAGAGATTCGCACCGTCACCATCAGCCCCTACGCCCCCGCGCGCATCACGGCGCTCATTGCGATCGCCGTTTTCATCGCGTTCACTTTGGTCTTCCTGCTCACGGGTAGCGGCCAGCAACTGATCCACCGCATGGTGGTGATCCGCACTTACTTCGATGACGGCACCGGCCTGGTCCGCACCGCCGACGTCCAACTTGACGGCATCAAAGTGGGCGAAGTGAAAGCTGTCCGCCTCACCGATTCCAAAGACCCCGCACGCACCGTGGAAGTGGATATGAAGGTTCAAAAAAACTTTCTCCGCTCCATCCCAGACGATTCCAAAACCGAAATCACCGCCGACAATCTGGTGGGCGATAAGTACATCAACATCAAGCGCGGCCGCAGCACCCGCAGCATCATGGCCGGCGAAGAACTTGCGCGAGTGCCCCCCGCGCCCAATTTCGATCCCGCCGATTTGATCGCCTCCGTCTCCGCCACGCTCAAGCGTGCCAGCGATCTGCTGGACCAGATCGAGGACCCCAAGAGCCCACTCGGCACACTCGTGAAGGGCGAAGATATTTACAGCAAGGTGCGCGACGACATCAAAAGCATCCAGGACGCGGTTGCCCTCTATGGGGGACCGAGGAGCGATATCGGCAAGGCCATCTCTGGTCAGGAGCTCTACAACCAGCTACGCAA
>JBBROT010000274.1:0-5224 GCA_038229155.1 Bryobacterales bacterium
CACCACGGCCACTCACGGTTCGGGCGAGAAGAACGCGAATCTTGCAAGCGCTGTCTCGGCCATAGAGTTCATGAACGCCGAAGGCGAACTTGTGAAGCTCGGGAAGCCCGATGGGGAAGCCTTCAATGCCGCGGTTGTGGGACTCGGAGCGATCGGCGTTATCGCTAGCCTCACCCTCAACGTCGAGCCAACGTACAAGGTTCGCCAGTACGTCTACCAGAATCTTCCGGTCACGCAGATGAAGAATCATTTTGACGAAATCCAGGCAAGCGGCTATAGCGTGAGCCTCTTTACCGATTGGCAGAATTCAAATATCCGCGAAGTCTGGATCAAGGCCCGGAATCCATTCGCCGCTCCCCAGGAATTTTTCGATGCCAAGCTCGCCACGCACAACCTGCATCCCATCTCCGAGTTGTCCCCGGAAAACTGCACGGAGCAGTTGGGTGTTCCAGGCCCCTGGTACGAACGGCTTCCGCATTTCAAAATGGGCTTCACGCCAAGCGCGGGTAAAGAGCTGCAGTCGGAATACCTGATCCCTCGCCGGAATGCGGTTGACGCGATACTTGCCATCGAGCGCCTTCGGAATCAGATCACGCCGCATCTTCTCATTTCCGAAATTCGCACCATAGCCGCGGACGACCTTTGGATGAGCACTGCATACCATCAGCCCAGCGTCGCGATTCACTTCACCTGGAAGCCGGATTGGCCGGCAGTAAAGGCCTTGCTCCCGGTGATTGAACGGGAACTCTCGCCCTTCGCAGCGCGCCCGCATTGGGGCAAACTCTTCAGTGTGAAGCCAGCCAATCTTCACTCACGATATGAAAAGCTGCCCGACTTTATCCGGTTCGCCCGTAAGTACGATCCCAATGGCAAGTTCCGCAACACGTTCCTGGACCAAAATATTTTCACCGCTTAGGCGATAAGTCATCATGGCGCAGAGTAAGAGCCGTCCGGTAGCAGGTCCCATGTCAATCCCCCGCCGCAACGTATTGGCGCTTGCTGCCACGGCAATTTTTGCCCCGGCTTCGGCACTCGCCAAAAGCGACGGTTTGAAGGTAGTGGTTGCGGGCGGCCATCCCGGAGACCCGGAGAGCGGTTGCGGTGGAACCATCGCCCGGTACGCCGCGGCGGGTTATGAGGCCGTCCTGATGTACTTGAACAGGGGCGAAGGATACTGCGGTCAAGCCGATCTCACGCAGTGCGGAACGGTGCGCACCGCTGAAGCCAAGGCAGCATGCTCAATGCTCAAGGCGCGCGCTGCGTTTGTGGGTCAATACGACGGCCGTGCAGTCGTTGACAACTCACATTACGAGGACTTCGGGCGATTTCTGGATTCCGAGCGGCCCGACATCTTGTTCGTTCACTGGCCGCTGGACAGGCACCGTGACCATCGGGCACTTTCTGAACTGGTACTGGATACCTGGCTGAAGGGTGGCAAGAAATCAGCTCTCTATTTCTACGAGGTGGCGGACGACACCATGATGTTTTCTCCCACTGAGTTTGTGGACATCTCCACAGTGGAAGATAAAAAGCGTGCGGCCTGTTATGCCCATTCTTCGCAGCAGCCGGACCGCTGGTATCCCAAACAAACCCAAATCACTCGTTCTCGCGGAATAGAGGGGGGCGTCCGGCAAGCAGAAGCCTTCCTGCGCCATTGGGAAAGCAAACGGGGTTTCTTGCCCTAGTCTCAGCGCCATGTCTCAGCGAAGCCGCGAGCCAAGCGCTAAATCGTTTACAATCTGTGAAAATGCCATCCAGCAAGCGGACGGGCCGCAAGGTGACAAAGGTTCAGGCGGCCGTCAAAACAGCAAAGCCCAAGCCGCGCAAAAAGACCGTGGCGCCCGAACCAGAGCTGGTTCCCGAAGTAGTGGCGTTCCGTGCCCAAAAGCCGCGCGTCGATCCTCAGCACGCTCAGTTTCGTCTGCTCATCCGCAAAGGCGGCATTCACCGCTGGGGCCTCTTTGCTGGTGAGGATATGCCCAGGAATCGCAAGGTCATCGAATACACGGGCGAGCGCATCAACCGGCGTGAAACGCGGAAACGCAGCGAGGAACAGGGCTCCATGATCTACCTGTTCACACTTGATAACTATTGGACGCTCGACGGTGCCGTGGGCGGCAGCGGGGCCGAATACATCAATCATTGCTGCGACCCCAACATCCGCGTACTGGTCACCAAAGGCCACATCCTCTACATGACCAAACGCGCCGTTCGCAAGGGCGAGGAGCTTACGGTGGACTATCACTTTTCAAAAGACATCGAGCGCATTCCCTGCCACTGCGGCTCCTCGAACTGCCGGGGGACCATCAACGTGAAATAAACCTGAGACATCCGCCCTGGTGTCCCAACTAGCTAATTTCAACGTTGACACGGAGATTAGCAAATGAGTTCTCAGATTCAGACCGCCCGCAAGACTGTCGTGGTATGCGATACCCAGCCCGTTTCCATGGAAGGAATGAAAGTGCTTCTCTCCACCTGTCCGGATTTGAAATATGCCGGTGGTGTTTGTGGCTTGCTGGCCACCATGGAGTTGGTCAACAGCATCAAGCCGTCAGTCGTGCTGGTGGATAAAGCTGTCGGCCTTCAGGCCATTGCGGATTGGTTGCACATGATTCGCAATTCCCGCACCGCTGTCGTGGTTTGGGGCACCAACATCGGCAATGCCGAAGCGCTCAGGCTGGTACAGGCCGGCGCGCGCGGTGTGGTCCACAAGACCGCCGAATTGGATCAGCTCATTTCCTGCTTGCGGACCGCGGCCGGCGGAGCCACATGGATGTCCGACACCATCTTTCAGACTCCCGAACGCGATCAGCAGCACCGTTCTAATCTGACGGCGCGGGAACATCAGGTGGCGGAACTGGTGGAGCGCGGGCTGCGCAATAAAGAGATCGCCGGAAGCCTTGGCATCCAGACCGGCACCGTCAAAATTCACCTCAAGCATATCTTTGAAAAAACCGGTTGCCGCGGCCGCTACGGGCTCGCTCTTTCCGGTCTGCGCGATAAAGGTCAACTGAATCTCGCGGTAATGTAGGTCCCAGCCGCCGCTCAGGTGGCCTGCTATCTGGGCCATGATATCTTCAGAAGTATCTTGTACCCAGTAAGGTTTTTAGGCGTAATGCTGTGCTGCGCGTCGGCATTAGCGGCCCCCTCCGGTGTCGTCCTCAACACTCTTTCCGAAGAATTGCAGCGCAACTTCTTAGGTCTGAAGCAGAAGGCTGACCCGCCCCCTTATTTCATCTCATACGAAGTCACCGAACAGGAGTTTCACGTCGCCAGCGCCTCTCTGGGCGCGCTGAATGGCAGCGGCGATTCGCGAAACCGATACCTCGATGTCTCCGTCCGCGTCGGCAGCCCGAAGCTGGACAATTACCACCGGGTGCGGGGCGAGCGCGTCCACTTCACCTCCGGCATCAATCTTTCGCTCGACGACAACCCCAAAGCCATTCAGCAGCGTCTGTGGCTCGAGACCGATCGTGTCTATCGTTCCGCCGCGGAACGCCTGATTAAGATTCGCACCAACCAACAAGTCAAGGTCGCCGAGCGCGATGGCTCCGACGATTTCTCCGCCGACGCCGTTTCCACTCACACCGAACCGCTTCACGAAATCAAGTTCGACCGTACCAAGTGGGAAGAGCGCGTCCGCAAACTATCGCTTGCCTTCGCCCCGCACCCGGCGCTCCTGAATTCGGGTGTGCTCGTGTCCACGCAAGGCGATACGCGCTATTTCGTCAGCAGCGAAGGCGGTCGCGTGCAACACGGTCGCGGCTTCTCCCGAATCATCATCTCCGCGCAGGCCAAAAGCATCGATGGCATGGATCTGGCGGATGCCGAATATTTCGATGCTGTCGATGCCGCGAACCTGCCCAAAGATGATGTGCTGATGGCCTCTGTCGCGCGCGTCGCCGGCCATGTGGAAGCCCTGCTCAAAGCACCCGTCACCGAACCCATCGTGGGCCCCGCCATCTTCTCCGGCCGCGCGTCAGGTGTCTTCTTTCACGAAATTTTCGGGCACCGCATTGAAGGCCACCGCCAGAAAGACGATACCGAAGGCCAGACGTTCACCAAGAGCCTGGGCGAACGCGTCCTCCCGGATTTTCTTTCCGTCGATTTCGACGCCACGCTCCGCAAAGTGAACGGCATCGACCTCAACGGCTGGTACGAATTCGACGATGAAGGCATCGCCGCCAAGCCCATCCGCCTGGTCGATAAGGGCGTGCTGAAAGCGTTCCTGATGTCCCGCTCGCCCATCGATGGCTTCGTTCATTCGAACGGCCATGGCCGCAGGCAGCCTGGCCTCGAAATTGTTTCGCGCCAATCGAATCTGCTGGTGAACAGCACCAGGACAGTCACCGCCGCGCGACTCCGAGAAATGTTGATTGAGGAAGTGAAGCGCCAAGGTAAACCGTATGGGCTCTATTTCGAAGACATCACCGGCGGCTTCACCACCACCGGCCGTTCCGGCTTGCAGGCGTTCAAAGTGATCCCCGTCATGGTCTACCGCGTCTATCCCGATGGCCGTCCCGACGAGCTCATACGCGGTGCCGACATCGTGGGCACCCCCCTCGCCAGCTTCTCGAAAATCCTCGCCACCTCGGACAAGATGGACGTATTCAACGGTTACTGCGGTGCGGAATCCGGCAGCGTTCCCGTCTCCGCTGTTTCCCCCGCCATCCTGATTTCTGAAATCGAAATACAGAAGAAAGAGAAGTCTCAAGAGCGCCCGCCCTTACTTTCGCGTCCGGAACTGGGGCCCACCAACTAAATGAAGTTCCTGTCTCTCTGTTGTGCGCTGGCGCTCACGGCAAGCGCTCAGGACGATACCATCCTCAAAGCCATGCGGGATGAACTGGCCCGCTCGCTCACGCTCAAGCTCACGAATCTGGAGAGCCCGTATTACATCGAATACGAAGTGGATGACGTCAGGCAGTATACGGCCACGGCCAGCTTGGGCGGTTTGCTGAATTCCTCCGATGGGCGTTTCCGTGTGCCCCGCGTGCATGTTCGCGTGGGCAATTACGATTTCGACAATACCAACTATGTCGGCAGCGGCTTCAACTTCGGTTCGCGCTATGACCTTCGCCTGCCCCTGGACGATAGCTATCCCGTCCTTCGCCAGAGCCTCTGGCTGGCCACCGATCAGAGCTATAAATCGGCCCTCGAAGCCATCTCCCGGAAGCGCGCCGCACTACGCAATGTCTCTGTCTCCGAAAAGCTGCCCGATTTC
>JBBROT010000275.1:0-5205 GCA_038229155.1 Bryobacterales bacterium
CCCGAAGGCGGCATGGAGCAGATATTCATCGATGCGGATGCCTCCACCGGCATCGCCAATTTCGATTTCGAGCACCTGACGCCTGACAACGTGCGCGACCTGCTGCACCAGGGTGCCAGCCTGCCTTACAACATCCGTCCCGGCGCGAAAACTCTGATCATCGGGCCCGGTGGCGGGTGGGACGTTTCGCGCGCGCTCGCGAGCGGCAGCAAAGATGTCACCGGCGTCGAAATCAATCCCATCATCGCCACCACCATCATGCGCGAGAAGTTCCCCGATCTTTCACGGCGCCTTTATTTCCGGCCCGATGTTCACATCGAAGTGGGCGATGGCCGTTCTTTCGTCCGCAGGTCTCCCGATAAGTACCAGGTTCTGCAGGCCACGCTGGTAGATACCTGGGCCTCCACCGCGGCGGGCGCGTTCGCGCTTTCTGAAAGCTATCTCTACACTACGGATTCCTTCCACGATTACCTGACGCACCTGACCGATGACGGCATGCTCACCATCACACGCTGGGGTTTTGAGCCGCCGCGCGAATCGCTCCGGCTGCTTTCTTTGGCCAGCGCGGCTTTAAAGGAACTGGGCGAAAACGATCCGGCACGCCACATCATTGTGGGCCGCGAATGGCCGAATGAATTGAAAAAATTCGGGGCGCGCGACACCGTTCTCATTGCGCGCAAGCCGTTTTCAACCACCGATATCGAACGCGCCAAACAGGCCATCAAAGAGGCTGGCATGAACGCGATCTATCTGCCAGGCGAGCGGATCCCGAATCAGTTCACGGATTTCCTGCTCAGTCCCGATCCCGCTGCATACCAGAAGAATTACGCTTTCGATATCACGCCCGTCACTGATAACAAGCCGTTCTTCTTCTACACCGTCCAGCCGCGCGATCTGTGGACTTTCCTTCAGGGAGCCACGGAAAAGAATGCCGATTTCAAAATCAACAAGGCTGTTCCCTTGCTCTTTGAGCTCCTCTTAATCAGCATAATCGCGGTTGCAGTAATACTCCTGCTACCGCCAATTTTGCTGGGTACGCAGTTGCCTCGCGAGCGGTCAGTCAAAGTTTTTCTGCTGTACTTTCTCGCCATCGGCACCGGCTATATTCTGATCGAAGTGGCTTTGATCCAGAAGTTCGTGCTGTTCCTCGGCCACCCCACGTATGCGCTGACAGTGGTGATTTTCTCACTGCTGCTTTCAAGCGGTCTGGGCAGCTTCTCCAGCAAACGAATCCTGGACGGGCATGAACCAAGACTGGGTACTGTGCTGGCCGCTGTCGCCGGAATTGTCGCGCTTTTGGGAATCGTTCTAAGCTACGTGCTAACGCCGCTCGTAGGTCTGCCCATGCCTGTTAAAATTCTGCTGTCCGTGCTGCTGATCTTCCCTGCCGGCTTCTGCATGGGCATTCCCTTCCCTGCTGGCCTCGCGCGCCTGGAAGGCTGGCACAAGCCCGCGCTCCGCTGGGCGTGGTCGCTGAATGCCGCATCGAGCGTACTCGGTTCAGTGGGCGCGCTCATTTGCGCCATCTATTTGGGGCTGGTGCAAACGCTCCTTGTGGGCGGCGCGTGCTACCTCTGCGCGTTGCTGGTGTTCCGCACAGTACGCATGGCTCCAATGACGGCGGCCGGGCGTACACTTGTGGAGGAGGATCGGCATAGGTCATGACACCGGCGCAAACGGACGGGTCTCACCTTAGTGTCAAGACAGAGACAACTGCCGCACACTCCGATTCCGAATTTCTTATAAAAGCATTCCGTTTGATGTACACTTCGCGACGCGTTGACGACCGCGAAATATTACTCAAACGCCAGAACCGCATCTTCTTCCAGATCAGCGCCGCTGGCCATGAGGCGCTTCAAGTAGCAACAGGACTCGCTCTGCGGCCCGGCCACGATTGGGTGTACCCCTATTATCGCGACCGCGCTCTGGTTCTGGCACTCGGTGTCACGCCGCTTGACATGTTGCTGCAATCCGTCGGCGCGGCGTCCGACCCCGCATCCGGCGGCCGCCAGATGCCTTCGCACTGGGGCAATTCGAAGCTCAACATTGTGAGCGGCTCCTCCCCCACGGGCACCCAATATCTGCAAGCCATCGGGTGCGCGGAAGCGGGCCTTTATCTGGAACCGGAATCAGACCGGGTCACCCTTGTCAGTTCCGGTGAAGGTGCCACCAGCGAAGGTGAATTTTGGGAAGCCGTCAGCGCCGCGTCCCTTCGCAACCTGCCCGTGATTTTTCTCATTCAGGACAACGGGTACGCCATCTCCGTTCCCGCGGAATACCAGACTCCCGGCGGGAACATTTCCCACATGCTCTCCGGGGTTCCGAATCTGTGGCGGCGGGAAGTGGACGGCACAGATTTTTCAGCTTCCCACCGCGTACTTTGCGAGGCGGTCGAACACTGCCGTCAACGCAAAGGGCCGGCACTGGTTCATGCGCATCTGGTGCGGCTTTACTCCCACTCCTTTTCCGAAGACGACAAGTATTACCGGCCCGTCGAGGAGCGCGAAAGAGAGGCCGCGCGCGACCCCATCGTCACTTTTCCGCGGTACCTGATTGACGAGGGAGTGCTGGACCGCCACGCTCTGCAGCGCATGACGCATGAGGTGGATCAGGAGATTCAAGAGGTCACGGCGACCGCGCTGAAAGCCGAACCGCCCGCGGCCGATACCGCTCTGGTGAACCTGTATAGTCCCCATCGTTTCAACTTCGAATCGGTGGAAAAGTTCTCCGGTGAGCCGAAGACGATGGTCGATCTGATCAACGCCACGCTGGCCGAAGAGATGCGCCGCGATCCGAACGTTGTGGTGTTCGGTCAAGATGTGGCCGATTGTTCAAGAGAAGAAAACCTCTGTGAAGTGAAAGGCAAAGGCGGTGTCTTCAAAGTAACCGCCGGATTGCAGACTGAGTTCGGCAGCCGCCGGTGTTTCAATGCGCCCATTGCGGAAGCGGCAATCGTGGGCCGCGCCATGGGCATGGCCACGGCCGGGATGAAGCCGGTTGCGGAGATTCAGTTCTTCGATTACATTTGGCCGGCCATGATGCAGATTCGCGACGAGCTGGCGAATTTGCGCTGGCGCTCGAACGGGGATTTTTCGTGCCCGGTTGTGCTTCGTGTTCCCACGGGCGGTTACTTGAACGGCGGTGCCATTTATCATTCGCAATGCGGCGAATCTACCTTCACGCACATTCCCGGTTTGCGCGTGGTGATGCCTTCAAACGCGCTCGATGCCTGCGGTTTATTGCGCACGGCGATTCGCGGCGATGACCCCGTTTTGTTCCTGGAACACAAGAAGCTCTACCGCGAACCTTACAACCGTTCGCCGCATCCCGGTGCCGATTACACCGTGCCGTTCGGCAAAGCGAAAATCGTGAAGCCCGGCTCGGCCCTTACCGTCATCACGTACGGCGCCCTGGTGCAAAAATCACTGCTCGCGGCGATCCAACTGGAACGCAAGAATCCGGAACATTCGCTGGAAGTACTCGATTTGCGCTCGCTCTCGCCGTACGATTGGGAGGCTATTCGTGCCTCGGTGGAAAAGACCAGCCGCGTGATGGTGGTGCATGAAGACACTCTCTCCTGGGGCTACGGCGCGGAGATTGCGGCTCGCATCGCCGATGAGCTTTTCTCCGCTCTCGATGCGCCAGTGCGAAGGGTGGCCGCGCTCGATACCTGGGTGGGATATCATCCTCAGTTAGAAAACGCTATCCTGCCGCAAGTGGAAGATGTGATGCGCGAAGCGGAAAAGCTTTTGAACTGGTAAGAGACCAACAATATGGAATCTAGACGCGACTCTTTTAAGATCATTGGAGCGATTGGGGCGCTGCCGTTTGCCGCCCGGCAACTTCCCGCGCAACACACGCATGAGCAGGCGGGAAACAAGAGCGTTCCGGCAGTGGCCGGCAAGTTCACGCCCAAGTTTCTGACGGCCCATGAACTGGCTGTGGTCTCACGTTTGGCCAACCTGATCATCCCCGATACCGCGGTTCCCGGTGCTATCGCCGCGGGTGTTCCCGCCTACATCGATGGCGCGCTGACCTTAAGCCCGCAGATGGGCACGCGCTTTCGCGAAGGTGTTCCAGCGCTGGACCAAGCCGCCCGCAAGAAGCACGGCAAAGTGTTTCTTGACCTGACGGAGCCGGAACAGATTGAGTTCTTAACTCCCATCTGCGAACGCGCGGACAAAATGGAAATGAAGCCCGCCGAGGTGGTATTTTTTCGCGCCATGAAGGCCATGACTTCAGACGGATATTACACTTCGCAGATCGGTCTTGAAACGGAATTGGGCTACAAGGGCAACGTCGCGCTGGCGTCGTTTGAGGGCTGCACGGAAGCGCACGAACACTAAAGACTTATACTGAAGACTCCTTTCTATGATTACGTCGACACAACTGCGCCCAGGGATGATCATTAAGTTCAATAACGAACTTTATTCGGTCTTCAGCATGTCCCATCGCACCCCGGGCAACCTGCGAGGCTTCGTGCAAGTTCGCATGCGCATGCTCCGTAACGGGTCCATGACCGACCACAGATTCTCTTCCGATGACAAAGTGGAACGCGCCATCATGGAAGACCATGAGTTCGAATTTCTGTACGACGATGGCGAATATTATTACTTCATGAACACCGAGAATTTCGAGCAGATGCATCTGACGAAAGAAATTCTTGGCGATGCAACCGATTACCTGACGCCGAATTTGCGCGTGGATATCGAGTTCTACCAGGGTAAGCCGATGGGTGTGGAATTGCCGGCAACGGTGGATATGACCGTGGTGGAAACCGAGCCCGGCCTGAAGGGTTCCACGGTTTCTAATGTGACCAAGCCCGCCAAGATGGAGACCGGTCTGGTGGTGCAGGTGCCGCCCTTTATTACGGAAGGCGAAAAGATCCGCGTGAACACGGCGGAAGGCACGTACCAGGAACGCGCTTAGATTCCGCTGTCCCGTTCGACCGGGAGCGTTGTGCAACGGAATGCTCCGGGCCAGCAGATTACTTCGGAGTAATCGACCGGTACCGGCACCAACCCTTTTTGTTGAAGTACTTTGGCGAGGCGCTCAGCCTTCTTTTCGATGACAACATTGCCGTTTCCTATTGCGAGAACATTGACCTGAAGCTGCCGCGTTTCAAGTTCTGACGCGTCAACCAGATCGAAGTGTTGTTCAAATCACTGGACCCTGCGAGGCTCAAAACTTTGTCGGGAGATGATC
>JBBROT010000276.1:0-5183 GCA_038229155.1 Bryobacterales bacterium
CGCTATCTGCCCTGCACCCTCGAAACCGAAAATTGGCTTCGTTTCGCCACCGGAGAGTTGATCCGGGAAGTGCGCTACCAGTTTCACGCCGACGGCAGCAATTTCGAAGGGTCCACCAGCTATCACCGGCTCTCTGGAGAGATGGTGATTTTCGCAACCGCCGTGCTCACCGGATTGCCGCAGCCCCCTGAACTGCCCGCATGGTACGTGGAACGCCTGGCCCGAATTGCCGATTTCACGCGCGCACTGCAAACTCCCACGGGCGCAGTGCCTCAAATTGGCGATAACGATAGCGGTCGTTTCCTGCACCTGACACCCATGTACCGGAAGTTGCCGGTGGCGGAAGCGCGCGCCCGCTATGTACACCTTCGCCGCTACGATGCGCGCTCCAGCCCCGATTATTGGGATCTGGACGACCAGGACCATTCTCATCTGCTGCAAGCCGCGGATGGCCTTCTGAACCCACACGCCGCACCCACGCTGGAAGGGCAGATTGTGCGCAGTCTGGCCCGCGGAACTTCTTGTGAAGCGCCGCACTCTCAATCCATTCAGGTGCCCGCCGCGCTCGAAACCCATGCCGAGCCCGAGGGCAATGCGGTCGGCGTTTGCAGCCTCGAAATCGGTTCTTCGCCTGTGACTCATCAAGCGTTTCCAGATTTCGGAATCTATCTGTTCTCGAACCGCGAATTTTTCCTGGCGATCCGCTGCGGGGGCACCAGGGGCACGCATGCTCACGATGACCATCTCTCCATCGAACTGCATCATCGCGGAGAGGTGCTGTTTCGCGATCCCGGCACGCTCTCTTATACGCCGCATCCTTCCCTGAGGCGGCTCTATCGCTCACTGGCCGCTCACTCTGTTCCTTATCCTTTGGGGGAAGGCCCCGAAACGCCCGTGTTTCAGGCGACCGAGGCGGGGCGCTCCGAGTGCGTGCTCGATGAGCCCCACTATTTTCTCGGCCTGGGGCATTACGGCGCGAACCGGCAGGCGTATCGCGAAGTACGCGTCGAAAACGGCACGCTCCGGATTCGCGACTTCCTGAATACAGGCACCGGGGCGGACTCGACTGAACTTCTCCCTTATTCGCCCGGCTACGGAAAACTTTCGAACGAATGGGTGCGCGCGGGCCGCACGCAAACTGAGGAGCTTTCGCAGTGCGTCTGCTGATTGTCACGTGGCTTTACGATCCGCATGCCACGCCCCGCGCCATTCGTTGGAAGACGATTGCGCGCGAACTGGTGGATATGGGCTGCGAAGTGGACGTGGTCACATCTCGTGCGGCTGGTGAGCCGAATTTCGAAGAATTGGGCGGCGTTCGGGTTCACCGTTGCGGCGGTTCGGCCGGAACGCAACTGGCTGGGTTTACCAAAGGCGCAAGCGCGGATAGGCCGCTGCCCCGGCTTCTTCGGCGTCTCCACCGAGCCACCTGGAAAAAATTGTACTGGCCCGATAAGGCTTGCCTGTGGGCGTTTCCCGCCATTCGCGCTGCCAGGCACTTGTTGAGCTTGAACAAGTACGACGGGCTGATTACCGTTTCACTTCCCTTTACCGCCCATGTGGTGGGACACCGTCTCAAGCGATCGCATCCGGACCTTCCCTGGCTGGCGGATGTCGGCGATCCGTTCTCCTGCCAGGACGCTTCAGCACCGAACAACGTTCAGCTCCACGCAAGCCGAAATCGAATATGGGAGAGCAAGGTATTTCAACTTGCCGATCGCGTAGCCGTCACCAACGAAGCCATGGCTCGGGTTTATGGAGAACTTTTCCCGTTTAGCGCAACCAAAATGGAAGTGATTCCTCCAGTACTGGGCTCGGATGTTCCGAAGCTCTGTCCCTTATCGTCACCGCACGCAGGATCCACGGACTCAAAGACCCGCCTGCTCTTCCTCGGAACGCTGTATAAAAATATTCGCAATCCGGCCTACCTACTCAACGCTTTCGACCATTTGCGGCAAGCTTTCCCCGACCGCTATGAATTGCACCTGGCGGGTGACCTGAACGATTGCGCTGAGCTGGTGGCCGGCTTTCAAGAGCGTTTGGGAAATAGTCTGGTGGTGCATAAAAATCAGCCCCGCGATGACGCCATGCGTATGCTGGCGCAGGCCGATTTCGTGGTGAACATCGGCAACACCACGCCGTTTCAGTTGCCCAGCAAATTGGTGGAATACGTCTCCATGGGCAAACACATTATCAACCTTGCTAATTGCGATGACGACAGTTCCACGCTGTTCCTGCGGCCTTATGGAGGTGCTCTCCACATCCGCCAAACGGCTCAGCCTACAGCGCTCGATATGCATCGCCTGCGTACGTTCCTTGAGTGTCCGCCCGAAATGCTGCCGGCACGCACCGAAACGTGGCTTCAGCAGTTTAGCGCCCGCGCGGTGGCGGCCTCCTATCTGGCCGGGCTCGGTCTCACTCTCGAATTGCGGCAGGCCGCCTGATGAAACTCTCACTTACCTTCGAACGATGGTTGGTCCTGCTGCTCAGCTTGAGCGGAATTTTACTCTTCAAGCCGCCCGTCTACGACATCCTGCTTTCCGTCACCATGTTGTATTGGTTCATTGTCAAAGGTCCGGGAATTCGCAACTGGACCCTGGCACCTTTCGTTTGCCTCACCGTCTACGTGGGGTTCTACTGGCTCTCCATCACTAGTTCGCCCAACGTGGAAGGATCGCTCTGGTACGCCAGCCTGACCACGTTCTGTGCCTTCATGTGGCTGTTTTATACGAACGTTTTGGCGCGCTATGGCATGCCCGCATTTCACGCCATCATGCGCGGGTATGCGGTCACATCCGTTGTCGGCGTCGTGTTCGGATTTGTTGTTTATGTAACCCAGTTTCCGGGCCGGGAAAAGTTCCTCTATAACGACCGGCCCAAGGGTCTCTTCGTCGACGCCAACGTATTCGGGCCGTCGCTGGTGGTGGTTCTACTCTATTGTTTCTGCCGCATCATCACGGGAACGAAGCGGCGCTGGTTGTGGACCGCGGTCGCCGTGCTGATGAGCGCCGGTGTATTCATGAGCTTCTCCCGGGGAGCATGGGTCAACGCGGCGGCCAGCATTTCGCTGTTCCTGGTCTTGCTGGTGCTCAGTACCCGCTCCGCCTCATACCTGTTCAAGCGCTTGGCCGTCCTGACCATCGGCATAGCGCTGTGCGTGGGCTGCCTGTACTTCGCTTTCGGAGACAAGAATGAATTCGCCGATGTGGCTCGGAGCCGTTCCAAGCTGCAGAATTACGATCAGGAACGTTTCGCAAGCCATGACAACGCGGTGGAAGTAGTCAGCGATCACCCGTGGCTCGGCATCGGGCCGGCGCAATATGTCGAAACTTTTCACATCGCGACTCACAGCCTGCCATTGCACATCCTGGCGGAGAACGGCATACCGGCGGCCCTGGGGCTTGGGCTTTTTCTAACGCTTACCATCATCCGTTCCGCTATTGGAATCCGGCGGTCCGGCACCGAAGAGGGCCGCGTGTACTTCTGCGCCTTGACAGCGCTGCTGGTGGCCTCCATGGTGAATAGCGCCGTCATTGACACTTTGCATTGGAGGCACCTGTGGCTGCTCTGCGGCATGGCCTGGATGCCGGTTCAACCGAAGGCCGCTCTGGCGAAAAATTGTTTGCTGCAACACCTTGCCGCTCTGATCGCCATCCAGGGTTCGAGGCCGGCACTCATTCAGGAGCCTTCCTGATGAATCGTCTTTGCATACTGATTCCAGTGTTCAACAACCAAGCGGGTCTAGAACGAACCTTGGCCAGCCTGGACGCCGCCGAAGGAGACTTCGACATTCTGGTGGTGGATGACGGAAGCGCCGCGCCGATTTTTGCTTCTGAGCGGCCGGTCGCGGACCGCCGCATAATGCTGCATCGTTTATCCGCGAACAGCGGCATCACTCGCGCTCTGAACGAGGGGTTGCGTCTTGCCTCCCAGTTCGGCTACACCTACATCGGCCGCGTGGATTCGAGCGACACCGTTCACCCCGCGCGCTTCAAGCTGCAGACGGCTCATCTGGATTCGCATGAGCGATGCGGCATTGTGGGTTCCTTCATTCAATTCGTGGATATGGAGGGCGCCCCGCTTTTCGTATACCGCGCGCCCGGTTCGCATGGCGGAATCGCGCGGCGAATGCGCTCCGAAAACTGCCTGATCCACTCCGGAGTCACGATGCGCGCCTCCACGTTGGTGAGTGTCGGCGGCTATCGTGAAACCTGCCTGACCAGTGAGGATTACGATCTGTTCTTGCGCATGGTGCGGGCCAGCGAAGCGGCGGTGCTGCCCCTAGTCTTGACCACGTGCGAGTACAACTTGACTGGCATCTCCGTCGCGCGCCGCCGGAAACAACAGCGCGAACGCCTGAGCCTTCAAATGCGCTACTTCACTCCGGCGGAGTGGGCCGCCTACTACGGAATCGCGCGGACCTGTGTTGCGATGGTTATTCCGCATGGTCCGGTGCTCCGCTTTAAGCGAATGTTCTTCTCAACCGCCGCCAGCATGCCCGCGGCATGAAAATTCTGGTCTTCACCGAAGCGTCCTCCGCCGGAGTGGGACGGCATGCGATCGATCTTGTGGAAGGTCTGATATCGCGTGGGAACGAATGCCACCTCCTTCACGGAACCGAACGCATGGACGCGCGGTTTTCGTCTCGCGCCAGCCACCTTACGCTTGCCGCTCCAATGAAAGTACGCAAGAATCCCGGCCCTTCGGATCTACGCGCCCTTCTGCATCTGCGCCGCTACATTCGCCGGCACGGCCCCTTCGATATTCTTCACGCGCACAGCACCAAAGCGGGCCTGCTGCTGCGGTTGGCGGCGATCGGCTCCCAAGCCGCGGTATTTTATACGCCTCACGCGCCTCTCACCATGAACCCGCGCTTGCCTGCTCTCGCGCGCGGTATGTTGGCGCGCTTTGAAGTCGCGCTTGCGGCTATCACGGATCGTGTCATCGCCGTTTCGCGCGAAGAGGCTGAGCATCTGGTCTCTTGCGGCATCCCGCGCCGCAAACTTTCAGTTGTAGCGAACGGGATCGAACCCGCCGCCCCTGTATCGCGCCCGCACTCTTCCGGACCTGTTCGCATCGGGTTCCTGGGCCGCCTGAGTTCCCAAAAGAACGTCAACATGCTGCTCGAGGCGTTCGCGGCCGCGTTTCGCCCAAGCGACGCCGTCTCTCTCGCCATCGGCGGAACA
>JBBROT010000277.1:0-5183 GCA_038229155.1 Bryobacterales bacterium
AACACGCGCGGAGCCGCATAATCCCGCACGATAGGCCATGCCGAACCGGTCCATTCCTCGTTATAGAACGGGTTCTCTCCGGCAGTCACTTCACCCCAGCCCGAAAGGCCACCGGCGTGAACTTCCACCAGAATGATGTCGCGTTTGTAGGTACGGCCGAAGCTGGTTTCGAAGAAATGAACGAGCGGCAACTGAATTTGCCGGAGAACTATGCGTTCGATTGTGATTGCCATTTTGAAAGTAAATAAATTCCGTGTGTGGGGCTGCGTTCAAACCCGGTGACAGCAAGCCCGCTCGCCAGATACTCTTCCATCCGGTCGCTGACCCGCGCATGTTCGGCGCGCGCTTGTTCCGGATCGAGCGGAACCGGGATGTGCGCTTCCACGAGTGGGCGGGCCTCCGGAGCACTATTCAGAGCACCCTCCACACGCGCCGAAGCGAGCCACCACTCCGCTGTACACCGGTCGGTCGGCAGGCCACGATGCAGATGGCTGCTGGTCATTCCATATTGGTTGCGGACGAAGCGGCGAACCACCGCGCCCAGCCTTTCAATGTTGAAATATGCGTTCTTCACTTCGAGCGGATCGAACGTCCACTCCATCAGGTTCAATCCGCGAGCGAGCGCATCTTCGCGTTGCTTCAGCTTCAGCATCCGGCCCACGCCGAAATTGCGATGCGTGTGCGCAACGCCCAGCATGTGGCTGTGTAGATACGCGCGCGCGCCGGGCTTGATGCCGGGAATGGCCAGGCAGAAACCCACCATCCGCTCCCCATCGTAGGCACCGAACGCCTGCCCTCCGATCTTTGTGGCCACGATAAAAAGCCGCACCGGCAGCAGGTCCACATCTTCAAATCCCCAGATGGATTTTTGCAGCGCGACGGCGGTGCGCATATCCTCCGGCGTCACCAGCGCGCGGACTTGAATCACCGTTTCGCTTCTTGCCAAAACCGTTCCATTTCCGCTAGCGATGTCTGTTCCCACGCCGCGCCGCCGGCCGTCACCGCCCGTTCCACGTGGCCGAAGCGCTGACGGAACTTGGCGTTCGCGCGCCGCAGCGCCTGTTCGGGATCCACGTTCAAATGCCGCGCCAGATTGACTGCGGTAAACAGCAGCTCGCCCAATTCCTCTTCGGTCTCGGCAGACGTTTTGGCGGCGGCAAGCTCACGCAATTCTTCGTGAAGTTTTTCCAGCACCTGCTCGCTATCTTTCCAATCGAAGCCCTTCTCGGCGGCGCGGCTTGAAATCTGTTCGGCTTCCACCAGACCCGGGAGCGCTCGTGGGACGGCATCCAGTAGGGCCGCGGGACGTTTCTTCTCACCCGCTTTGATCGCGTCCCATTGTTTGCGAACGTCCGCCTCCGTGCGGATATTCGATTCGCCCGCCTGTTCGACGAAGATGTGTGGATGGCGCCGGATGAGCTTCTGATTGATGGCGGCAATGGCGTCCGACACAGTGAAGTGTCCCGCTTCGGCGGCCATCTGCGAAAAGAACACTACTTGTAAAAGCAGGTCGCCCAATTCGGAGGCGAGGTCGGGCCAATCTTCCCGGTCGATGGCATCCAGCACCTCGTACGTTTCCTGCAACAGGAAGGGCTTGATGGTATCGAACGTCTGCTCGCGATCCCACGGGCAGCCGTCTGGCGCGCGAAGCCGGGCCATCAACGCCACCAGTTCACCGAATTGTTGTTCCGGGTTCAATTTCTCAGTTTAGCCATTGCGTGCGGCTCACGCGCGAAACTTGGTCTCTTCTTTAAATGCTTCGAGCGAATTGTAAACGATGGGGCAATAGCAGGCGCGGTCCGCGAACTCCCACATGCGGCTGAGAATCGATCCCTCTCCGCGCACCATGTGCGGGAAGCGTTGGCAGATATCGGGGCGGTCCTCATAGATCAGGCACGTGTTGCCATCAAGGAAGGTGCAGCCGGCTTCGGTCCGCTGAAGGACGACGCCTTCATCTTCAGTTTCGGTGGTGTACTGCTTGAGGAATTGGCTTCGTTTAAGCCGCATGGAACCGGAGAGGCGTTCAATGTCGCGCTCCGAAAGCTTCACCGTGGCAACGCGGCAGCAATTCGCGCAGGCGGTGCAATCGATCGCATCTTCCACGCGTTCAGCCAGCTTGCGTAGAATGCGGTCGGAATGGTCGCGGCTCTTAAGGTGGCGGCGGAACCGCTCGTTCTCTCCGCGCTTTTTTTCACCGAGCATACGAATCTGAACCAGGTCGGTGATCACTCTCTTTAAGGTACCGCCGATTGGCTGAAAACCACCAAAGTGCGTGAATGGAACCAGGAACTCATGCATTAAATGACTGAAAATAAATGACTTGTCGATTGGCTGACCACCTGCTTTAACAGCGGGCATGAGACCGCTTATCCTATTGAGTTTCGCTGTGAGTTTGATGGCGCAGGATCCGACACCCGGTTGGCATCGGTTCGGCGAGCGTAACAACGGATCGGCCAATACGGGATCGGCCAACACTTCGGACCAAGGGCAGTTGGCTCCGGATCAGCAGGTGCCGCCGCCGAATTATTCGAGCACCCAGCAATCCGACTCCGCGCAGGAGCAACCATACCCCGCGCGGCAGCCTCAAACGCAACAGTATCCCCCGCAGCAGTACCCCCCTCAGCAGTACCCACCGCAGCAGTACCCCTCGCAACAGCCTCGCTATGATATGGCGCGCGGCCCGGTCGATGTCACTATCGCGCCCGGAACCTGGATCACCGTGCGCATGAATGAGCCTATCTCGAGCGAGCGGGCGCAATCTGGCGATGCGTTCCTGGGCACGCTGGCGCAACCGATCGTCGTGAACGGTTTGGTGGTTGCAAGGCGCGGTCAAACCGTGCAAGGCCGCGTGACCGATGTGTTGCGGGCGGGCCGCATTAGGGGCACTTCACGGCTGGGCGTTCAGATTACGGAAGTAAGCCTGGTGGATGGACAGCAGATTCCCGTTAACACGCAATTCATTGAACGCCATGGCGATACGTCAGTGGCGGAAGACCTGGGCGCGATTGGAATCACCAGCGGTATCGGCGCGGCGATTGGGGCGGTAGCTGGCGGCGGATGGGGCGCGGGTATCGGCGCGCTGGCTGGAGCGGCGGTTGGCACCACGGGCATTCTGTCCACGCGTGGACGCGAATCCGTGCTCTTCCCTGAGCAGGTGTTGACGTTCCGCCTGGAAGCTCCGGTTCATATTGCTTCGCAAGCTTCGGGAGCATTCCAACCGGGTTCTCCCGCAGATTATGAACGGCCTACACGGTTGGCGCAGGGGCAACAACCGATCCGACCGTCTTATCCGGTGTATGCCGGTTATCCGTCCTACTACGGCGACCCGTACTTTGGTTCCTTCGGCGGGTACTTTTCCTCCGGACCGAGGTTTCATTACGGGCGCGGAGGCTATTCGCGCGGCTACGGCCGCCGTTGGTAAACGTTACCGCTGATCGAACGTATTACAGGATGCAACGGTTCCGTTCTGATATCCGGTACGGAACCATTGCATGCGCTGAGCAGAACTGCCGTGGGTAAATGTTTCGGGGCTTACGGTACCACGAGCCATCTTCTGTAAACGGTCGTCACCCACGGCGGCGGCCGCTCGCAGCCCATCTTCAATATCGTTCTGATCAATTTTCACTTCCGTGGGATGGCTGGCCCACACTCCCGCAAAACAATCGGCCTGCAATTCCACCCGCACCGAATATTGATTCTGCAAGCGCGGGTTACGTTCCTCAGCCCGCCGCACCTGCTCTTCAATTCCCAGAATTTTTTGCACGTGGTGCCCCACTTCATGCGCCAGTACATAAGCCTGAGCGAATTCGCCGGGCGCGCCGAAGCGGGTCTTCAATTCATCGAAGAAATTAAGATCGACATACACCTTCTCATCGCCCGGGCAGTAAAAAGGGCCCGTTGCGGATTGAGCCTGTCCGCACGCGGAAGCGATGGTATCGCGGAATAGATCCAGCTTAGCATGGCGGTAGTTCCGGCCCGATTCAGGCAAGCGCTTATCCCAGGTCTCCTGCACATCGTGCAGCACGGCGCTGACGAACTGCTTTTTCGGATCGTTGGCCGTCGCCGTGCCACCCGAGGAATCCGGCACGCGTTGCTCCACGCGTGATGGTTCTGACACCGGACCCCCGCCGCCGAAGAACTGAAACAGATTGGTCTTAAACAGGAAGCTCAGCACCAGCAGAATGAGTGTTCCGCCAATGCCCAGATGGATTCCTCCGAATCCTCCGCCTCCGCCTCCGAAACCGAATCCGCCGCCTCCGCCACTTTCTCCGCGTCTATCTTCAACGTCTGGATTGTCACCGCCGGGGGTCCATTGCATGTCCGCACCAGAGTTGCACGATTGGTGCCACAGCGAACAGCGGGATTCTATTGCAGCTTAAATACGCGCCGGACGACCTCTACCACCGCGCCGCCTTCCTCTTCGCCAGCCTGCCTGCGCAGTTCGGCAATGGGCCCGTGAGCGATCTTCGCCACGATCGCCCGCGTGAGCGCGTCGATATCGCTCTCCGTCATCGAACCGCCTTTCCGAAGAGCTTTCGCGACTTCAGCCGAACGGATACTTTCAAGCTGTTCCTGCAGGCTCACAATCACGGGTGCCACTTCCTGCACCTTCAGGCGCGCCAGCATCTTGTCTACCTCTTCCGCAACGATGCGTTCAGCGCGCGCCGCTTCCTTTTGCCGCTCAGCGAGGTTGTTGTTCACCACGCCCTGCAGGTCATCGATATCGTAGAGGAAGACGTTGTCCACAGCGTTGACGGCGGGGTCCACATTGCGCGGCACGGCGATATCGATCACGAACATGGGCTTGTTCTTGCGCGCCGCAATCGCGCGCTGCATATCTTCGGGACCGAGCACATATTCCGGCGAACCGCTGGACGTGATCACAATATCCACCTCGTGCAGCACTTGGCGGAACTGGCCGTAATCCACAGCGGAGCCGTTGAACAGAGCTGCCATTTCGTCAGCGCGCGCCCGGGTTCTGTTGGTGACCAGAATCCGTTTCGCGCCGGAACGGCGCAGGTGACGGGCCGCCAGTTCGCTCATCTTCCCGCTTCCCACCAGGAGCACACTGCGTCCGGCCAAGCTGCCGAAAATCTTTCGCGCCAGCTCCACCGCCGCATAGCTCACGCTCACGGCCATCTGCCCGATACCGGTTTCCGTTCTGACGCGTTTCGCGACGGAGA
>JBBROT010000278.1:0-5167 GCA_038229155.1 Bryobacterales bacterium
AGCTGCGCTCAGGTAGGCCGCAACTGCCACATCAGTGCCGCGTCGCAACTGGGAGGCGTGCTGGAGCCTATCGGCGCAATGCCTGTCATTCTGGAAGACGATGTATTGGTGGGCGGCAATTGCGGCCTCTATGAAGGCACCATCGTTAAGCGCGGAGCCGTGCTCGGCACGGGTACAATTCTGAATCGGTCCACTCCCGTTTACGATCTGGCGCGGAACCAAATTCATCGCGCGACGGACGACACGCCCCTCGTGATACCGGAAGGTGCTGTCGTGATCGCCGGCAGCCGCGCCGTGACCAATGGCCCCGGTAAAGAGTGGGGCATCTCCATTTATACGCCCGTGATTGTGAAGTACCGGGACGAGAAGACGGGCGCGCGCGTTCAGTTGGAGGATTTGCTTAGATGATCGATCTCACCGGAAAGGTGGCCATTGTCACTGGCGCGGGGCGGGGCATCGGCCGCGCCATCGCGACCCAGCTTTCTCAGCAGGGTGCAACGGTCGTAGTCAACGATCTCGATCCCGCACCCGCCGAAGAAACGGCTTCATCGCTGGGCCACAATGCCCTCGCGGTCAGCGGCGACATCACCGCTCCCGATTTTCCGCAACAACTTGTGGACCGCGTTCTGGCTGAGCGCGGCTCAATCGACATCATCGTGAACAACGCCGGATACACATGGGACAACGTCATCCAAAAGACCACCGATGAACAGTTTCAAGCCATGCTGGATATTCATGTCACGGCGCCCTTCCGGCTCTTGCGCGCGGCATCGGCGTATCTGCGCGAAACAGCCAAGCGCGAAACCAGCGAAGGCCGGCGCGTGATGCGTAAGGTTGTCAATATTACGTCCATCGCCGCCACCGATGGCGGAGCCGGCCAAGCAGGCTACGGCTCCGGGAAAGCGGCTGTCATCGGGCTCACACGCGTGCTGTCCAGGGAATGGGGCCGCTATAACGTCAATGTAAATTGCGTCGGCTTCGGCCTGATTGCCACGCGCCTGATTCAGCCCATGACGCCCGATGCCGAAACCCTTCACATGCATGGCCGCGAAATCAAAATCGGTGTGCAGCCGGCATTGCTGGAAACGGCGAAGACCGCGTGTCCGTTGGGACGCCCCGGCACTCCTGAAGAAGCCGCCGGCCCCGTGCTCTTCTTCTGCTCTCCGCTGAGCGATTTCATCACAGGCGAAGTGCTGATGGTGAGCGGAGGCATGCACTTCTAACCACTGCCATATGGCGTCCCAAATTTGCAATCTGGCAGCTTCCTCTGCTATCCTCCTCACATGGGCACCCTCTCCATCGCACCCACCGAATCACTGCACCACGGTGTACTCGGCTCCAGCATCGGCCTGAAAGCGAAAGAAACCCCCGAACTGATCCATCAGGTGGAAGAAGGGCTTCCGTTTGAAAGCCTGGAAATACTGGCACGCTTCACGCGTCAATCCATCTTCGAAATCGGTGCCATTATCAGCATTCCGGAGCGTACTTTGGCTCGCCGGAAAGTGGCTGGTAAATTAACCGCTGACGAATCGGATCGTCTGGTCCGGGTTGCCTCCGTCTTTGAAAAGGCTGTGGCAATGTTCGAGTGGGAAGTGGCCCCGGCGGTGCAGTGGCTGCTCACGCCCAAGGCTGCGCTTTCCGGCGAAGTTCCGCTGCGTTACTGCCGCACCGAACTGGGCGCGCGCGAAGTGGAAAATCTGATCGGCCGCCTGGAACACGGCGTCTTCTCGTAAGCCGCCGTTCCCATGCGCACCGCCTGGCGCATCGTCAAGCGCAAGTACGCTCGCGATGCGTTCAGCGGTGAAGGCGCACGGCTTTACGGAGGCCGCTGGAACAACCCCGGAACCCCGCTGGTGTACACTGCTGGGTCGCAATCGCTCGCAGCGCTGGAAATGCTGGTCCATCTGGAATCGGCCGATTTATTGGATCAGTATGTAATCTTCGAGGTCAATTTCGATTCCACCCTCGTCTCCAGCCCGGAGTCCACTTTGCCCAGACACTGGGACGCGCAGCCAATCCCCAGCCGGACCCGCGCGCTCGGCGATTCCTGGGCGCGCAGTCAAGCTTCCGCCATCCTGCGCATGCCCAGTGTCCTGGTCCACAGCGAACACAATTACATCCTGAACCCTCGGCACCCCAAGTTCGCGAAAATCCGCGTGGGTAAGCAGACGCCGTTCCGTTTGCACCCGCGTCTGCTCCACAAGCTTAAATAGATCGCATCGCCTTATCCACCGCTTCCACGAAGAAGTATTCCCCCCACATCACGGATTCATTCACACCCAGGCTTTTATGGATGTGATACACGCCGCCCTTCAGAATGCCTTCCCACCCGGATTCCGGATTGGCCACATAGTGCTTGCACAGGCTATCCACCATATGACGCGCGGCAGCCTCGTAGAAGCGGCCTTTTACGCGATCCGCGCTCAACTCCGCCAACTGGAATAATCCCGAAGCCGCGATGGCAGAAGCGGAAGTATCCACCTGCCGCCGGCTCTCCTGCGAGGCATCGAAATCCCAAGGTGCCACGCCATCGGCCGGCACATTTTCAAGGAAGTAATCCGCGCACATCTCGGCGGTTTGCAGGAAGCGCGGGTCACGCGTGAATTCGTAACACGTCCCGAATCCATAGAGCGCCCAAGCCACGCCGCGCGTCCAGCCGGAATCGCCGCGGAAGCCCTGATGCGTGGTCTGCTTCAGAAATTCACCGGTTTCGAGATCGAACATTCCCTCATGCGAGGTGGAGCCATCGCCGCGGACAATCACGCGTCTGGTGGTAAGGCAATGCCGCATGGCGATGTCCAGCAATTGTTCATCGCCCGTTTCCAGTGCCGCATAGAAAATGATTCCGACATTCATCATGATGTCGATGAATAGCGAATCTTCGGAAACGAACGACCGAAGATACTGGCCTTTTTCGCGAAAGCGAAGCGCCATGGTGCGGCCCGCCTGAATCAGCACGTCATTCAGAAACGGCTCTTCCGAAATCTCATACCAACGGTAATAAGTGGACATGAAGATGAAGCCCAGATCGTGAACATTACGATCGTGCTGCCGGGGCTCAAGCGGCTTCGAATAGCGAATGGCCTGCTCGCGCCACCAGTGCGCCTCCGCGCTGCCCTTGTGCTGCTCCTGGGCATAGACAATCCACATCATGCCGGGCAGAAAGCCGTCGCACCAGTGCGTCCAGGCTTCGCCTTCATGCTTCCACTTGCCGTCTTGCGTATACATCGGGTAAAAATCAGGATGCTTTTCCACCAGCGCCCGTATCTGATGCCGCACGGTATCCATCGTTTCGTTGAGCAAGCCCATGCCGGCCCGAGCGTTCAGTTCAATCACTTTGTCTCCTGGGAATCCACAACATTATAGCCGCGCATCCACTGTGTTGGCCTGCGTGCCATTATGTGACTGTGTTGCGAATTGTCTTTTCTTTCCTGATCTTTTCCTGTGGCATGCAGGCGCAAATGCCACCGGGCCGGGCCGTCAGCGTTCCTCTGAATGATGCGCCTGAACTGTCGGCTCGCGGCCCGTATCAAGTCGGTGTTCGCACCATCGAAATCGTCCATCGTGAGCAGTTGGACATTCTGAATACCGACAAGCAAACCCATAATAAGGCGCCCAATGCCGACCGGCACCTGACGGTTGAGGTTTGGTATCCGGCCCTGATCCGGCCTGAAGAGAAGGAAGAGACAACTTACGAGATGCCCCTCCCCGGTGGTGCCGCGGGACAGAGCGCGGGAGTGCTGAAAATCTACGACAAGGCACTTCGTAATGCGAAACCGGCATCGGGAAAACGGTTCCCACTCGTCGTCGTGTCGCACGGCTATCCTGGGTCGCGTTACTTCATGACGTATCTGACGGCCAATCTTGCTTCGAAAGGTTACATCGTCGCTTCCATTGACCATACCGATTCGGTTTTTGGAAATGTCCGTGGTTTTGAAAGTACGCTTTCGAACCGTTCGAGCGACCAGCTATTTACCATCCACTCAATCAACCAATTTGGGAAGGATGAAACAAGTTTCTTGAACGGCATTGTGGATGCGAACAATGCTGCCGTCGTTGGGTACTCGATGGGCGGCTATGGCGCGCTCATTACTGCCGGTGCGGGGCTGAATGCGTCAAGCCCGCTGCTGCATCGCTTCGGTGACGAGTACTTTAAAGACTGGACTGCCGGATCTTCCAACTTCCAGAGTTTGGATCGAAGCGCCGTGAAAGCCGCGGTCGCTATCGCGCCGTGGGGCAATCAACCGCCCAATAACGCCTGGGATCCGCAAGGCCTGGCGGGCATTCGAATTCCCACTCTCTTCATTGCAGGGGATCAGGACGATGTATCGGACTATGACAACGGCATCCATCCCGCCTTTGTATCCGCCGTTAACTCTGAGCGATGTCTGCTGACGTATCAGAACGCTCGCCACAACACGGGCGGCAATCCTGCTCCCATCGACGTGCCTCTCGCTTTCGGTGCCATGCAGGCCTTTGAAGAGCCAGCTTGGGCTAAGGACCGCATCACGGGAATCAACCAGCATTTCATCACCGCATTTCTGGATCTCATCCTGAAGCAGGATGAAAGCAAGCGCGCTTACCTGCGCGTCAGTCCGACACACTCGAATGACGGTAAGTGGGTGAGTGCGCCCAGTGCGCCAGAGACATTCAGCACCGGCAAAGATGCCAGTGGGAACCTGTATTGGAAGGGCTTCCGGAGGCGGTGGGCTCTGGGCCTTGAAATGTCCTGCCTGGCAGCAACGCAGAAGTAAGCGATATGATCCCAACGTGAACAAGCGCCAATTCCTCAGGGCCGCCCTGGTCAGCCCCGTCCTTGCCCTATCTTCAAAAGAGAGACTCACAAACTGGTCGGGCAACCTTACGTACGGAACGGATCGCGTGGAGGAAGCTTCCTCTCTTGAGCAGATCCGCTCAGTGATCAAGTCGAATAGTAAGCTGAAGGTTCTCGGAAGCCGTCACTGTTTCAATGCCATTGCGGACAGTCAGCACCACCTGCTCTCGCTGAAACCAATGAAGGAAATCAGGCTCGATTCAGCCGCAAAAACGGTAACCGTCCAGCCGGGAGTCACCTACGGGCAGCTCGGTCCTTATCTTGACCAGAGAGGGTTCGCGCTTCACAACCTGGCCTCTCTCCCGCATATTTCCGTTGCGGGCGCGTGCACCA
>JBBROT010000279.1:0-5151 GCA_038229155.1 Bryobacterales bacterium
CGATGAGATGGTGAATACTTTTGATCCGGACGCGCTGATCGTCGGTGGCGGCGCCATCGAAACGAGCGCTGAATTTCAAAAATGGTTTGTAGCTGAAATTAAATTGGGCATGCCAGCACAGCGTGAAGAGCAGGCGGATATTCCCATCTACATCATGCCCAATGGCGATTCAGCGGGAGCGCGTGGCGCAGCCATTGAAGCACTAAAGTTGGCGAGATCCGGGGGCCTGGCTTAAAAATTCGACGGAGCAAACACCGCCCAGAATTGGGGGTGGCCCCGCGATGCATCAAAGAGAGATTCCTCGGCTGCGTAGCGCGGCTCGTTCGCTTCGCGAACGAGGGGGGAAAAGGCCGCGCTACTTCGTCTCGGAATGACCGGTTCTGCGTGGCGGAGTTGATGGGTGCAAAGATCAAGGAATGGGAGAAAGAGGAAAAGGCCGCCGCGTCGCTACGAATGACCAAGTTTGGATAGCAGATGGTGACGGTTATGGCTTGGGGCCGAGCGTGGGAATAAACTGCGGCGGCTTTCTTATCTTGCTGGCTTGTTCGTAGGCATACGCAAGGCGAATCAGCACCGGCTCGCTCCACGCGCGTCCGAAAAATGAGATGCCCACAGGCAAGCCGAACACATATCCAGCGAGAACATTAATATTGGGATAGCCGGCCACCGCCGCTGGCGTGGAACTTCCTCCGCTAAAGTGATCGCCGGCAACCAGATCGGTAAGCCAGGCCGGCCCGCCGGTGGGACCGATCAAGGCGTCGAGTTTGTGCTTATCCATGGTCGCGTCAATGCCTTCCACGCGCGAAAGCTGATGATTTTTCTTGAGCGCATCCAGATATTCCTGGCTAGTCAGAGGACCCTTCAACTGCGATTTCAGGAACAGCTCCTGCCCGAAGTAAGGCATCTCCTGCTCGCGATGTTTTTCGTTGAATTCGATCACTTCCTGCAGCGAATGAACCGGCGCCCTCGGCCCCAAACGGGCCAGGTAGGCGTTCAAATCGGCTTTCAATTCATACATGAACACAGTGGATTCGGAATCGTCGAACTTGCCGCGCGTTTCAATTTCCGCCGGGTCCACCATCACCGCACCATGCGCCCTTAATACTTCCATGGCAGTGGCCATGACGGCATCGACGGCGGAATTAAATCCAAACGTTCCGCGGACCACGCCGATGCGCGCACCCCGCAAACCGTCGGCAACCAGAAATTGCGTGTAATCGGCGTAAGACTTGCCGCGGCTTTCGGAGGTGGCCTTGTCTTCCTCATCGACGCCCGTCAACGCGCCGAGCAAAATTGCCGCGTCGCGAACGGTCCTGCAAAGCGGGCCCGCGGTGTCCTGACTGTGCGAAATAGGAATGATTCCACTTCTGCTGACCAGTCCAACCGTCGGCTTTAGGCCCACGACGCCATTGGCCGACGCGGGACACACAATCGAGCCGTCGGTCTCGGTGCCGATAGCGATGGCGCACAAATTTGCCGAAACGCCCGCACCCGAGCCAGAGCTGGAGCCGCACGGGTTACGATCCAGCACGTAGGGATTTTTCGTTTGCCCGCCGCGCCCGCTCCACCCGCTGGAGGATTGATTCGAACGGATGTTGGCCCACTCGCTCAGATTCGTCTTGCCCAGGATCACGGCGCCGGCTTCGCGCAACTTCTGCGCCACCATCGAATCTTTCGGCGGCCTGGAGCCTACCAATGCCAGCGAACCCGCAGTGGTCATCATGCGGTCGGCGGTATCGATGTTGTCCTTGATGAGCACCGGAATGCCGTGGAGCGGGCCGCGCACGTGTCTCTGTTTGCGTTCTTTGTCCAGCGCCTTGGCAATAGAAATGGCATCGGGATTCACTTCGATGACGCTGTTGATGGCGGGACCGTGCTTGTCAATGGCATCTATGCGCGCCAGATATTTGTCGGTGATGGAATGCGCGGTAAACCGCCCGGACTCCATACCCGCCTGCAACTCGGCGACAGTCATTTCATCAAGTTCGAACGATCCGCTGAGACTCCTCGCGGCGCGAGCGGCAGGATTGCTTTGTGAATTGCCCCCCGGTGCCCCAGAGGCAGACCGCGGCGAAAGTACCGCGACGGAAGCTCCGGCCATCAGGCTCGTCCGGATGAACTTTCTGCGCGCGGGAACTTTTGGCGACGCAGCGCCAGACTCATCGCGCCCGTCAGTCTCGGGATGAGCGGAAGGCGAACGCTCGGGATCCATTCGTGATTCGTCGTTCATTTCAAAGCCTCGCTGGAACGCTCGTGGGCGGACACATGTTACGTCAAGTTGGCCCGCAGTGCAGCCTGCGGTCTCGGCAAAAACGCCTAACCAGTCGCGTGCTGCCTCGCGCGCTGCCGGTGCGGGCCGCTGATTCTGGTGTCGAAAGTTCCGTTATCACTCAAGGCACGAATGCGAATCGATTTTTTCACACTCTCGGGGGTTCGTTAAAATGTCAGGATACGCAGTTCTTGGGTAGGTGTGCCGTGAAAAGCTCCAAAAATAGCCGGAAATCAGCGCAGTGGAATGCCACTTTAGCCTGGGACAAGTCCCGGCAAAGGCTGCACGCCGGCGCCATCTTGTTCGCCGCTTGCGCCTTTTCTGCCAGCGCGCCCGTCTGGGCTCAGGACGTGGCTGAAGCCGCGCGGCAGGAACAAGCGCGTAAAGATAAGCAGGCCAAGAAGAAGCACGTATATACGGAAGAGGATTTGAAGCGGGCGCGAATCCTGACTCGCGAAGACCGTGAACTGCTGGATGCCAAGAAACGCGAGACGCCCGCACCTGGGGCCGCGACGCCTCCGGCGGATGCGCAGGCGCTTGGCGACCTGCCGCTGGGAGACGTTGCGCGCATGTACCGGGCCATGAAGGAATTGAGCCTGGAGGGTCAAACGGTGGAGTTTCATCTGCCCGCGACCACTGCGGTGGCTTCCCCGAAGCCTGAGGTGGTGGCGCGAGAGTTTGTCGCGCCGAAACCGAGCCTTGTACAGCCGAAGTCCACGAAGACGCCAGCGGCTCCCGAATTCAAAGGCATCGTCATTGCTTTCCCGAAGACTGGATTCGTAGGGCCTCAGCCACCAGCGGTGCAACCCACTGCCGCGATCCAGCCGAAAGCGGTGCAGCCGGCGGCGGCCAAGTTGGCCGTAGCTCCTGGGGTTGCGCCCGTCGTGCCGGGCAAACCTATGCGTGAGTTTATGGCCTCCCGCCCGCTCACAGTGCAGCCGATGGAACTCCGCCAACCTGTGGCTCCCGTGCTCCCGAATCCTACCGTGGCACACAGCATCATCGTGAAACGCGGCGATTCTCTGTGGAGGCTGGCCCAGGTCAATCTGGGTGACGGTAACCGCTGGCGCGAGTTGTTGGCCGTGAACCCCGGCCTGACTGATCCCCGTCACATCGTTCCGGGATCATCGATCAATATCGGTGGGAACGGCCTCGTTACTCCTGAAGCCCCGTCCGCACCGTCGGATTCCACCATCACCGTGCGCAAGGGCGACAGCCTGTGGAAGATTGCCAAGCTCCAACTGGGCTCGGGTGGATTCTGGGGCTGCATCGCAAAAGCCAATCGCACCATCCGCGATGCGAACCGCATCTATGCCGGACAGACTCTGAACCTGCCATCGACCTGCGACACCGAGCGATAAGGAATCCTCGAGCCTTACACCGAATTTTGGGGCACAAACTCCCAAGCCATCCTGGCCGTTAGCGGCGTTAGCTCGGGCCATAGCGCCATTTTTTCAGTTACAATGAAAACGCGCCTTCCGTCACGAGGCCTCGATTGATCCATCAATACATCTTCCACAATGAAAACTTGCTGCCCGTCGAAAAGGCTCCTCTTTCTCTGGGCCAGGCCGGACTGATCTGCGGGTGGGGCATTTTTACCACCGTGCGCATCGCACGCGGCGAAGCATTTGCCTACGAGCGCCACTGGCGGCGCCTGGAAAAACACGCGGCCATTATTCGCATGCCCATGACCAGCGCGGCCGCCAAGGTGCGCATGCACCTCCACGAAGTAATTCGCGCCAATAAGATTACCGAAGGGTGCGCGCGGATTTATCTGGTCTACAACAGTGTGGGGTTCTGGCAAAGCGACGAAACGCGTCCTCCCGTAGACCTGCTCATTTGCACCGCGCCGCTTCCCGAATATGCGCCCACGGCGCGGCTTGCGCTTCGCCCTCACGGACGCCACGCCGCCAACGCGCTGTCAGGGGTGAAGACCACCTCTTGGTTGAATAATGTCTGGTCAGTCGCCGAAGCGGCCCGGGAAGGCTTTGACGAAGTCGTGATGCTCAATGAACGCGGTGAAGTCTCGGAATGCACCTCCGCCAATATTTACATCGTGAAAAACGGCAAGATTCTCACACCGCCCCTGAGTGCCGGATGCCTGGAAGGTGTGACGCGCGGCATTTTGATGGAGATCGCTCCAGAAACGGGCCTTTCCATTACGCAACAAACCTTGCGTCCCGAAGACCTGTATTCCGCCGAAGAAATCTTGATCTCTTCGACAAATCGCAACGTCATCGGCGTCAGCGAAGTCGCCGGCCATCAGATCGCTAATTCGCCGGGCCCGGTCACGCAGCGCCTCAAGGAACTGTTCGAAGCCTCCTTGGACGATTACGTAACGCGCCGCCTCACCACTGCCGCGCGTTAAGTCTTCCGTAAGTGTGATTTGAACCAGGGAACGGAACATTACCCCACCTGTTCTCGTCTCTTCCTAAGAGACTTACCGCATCTCAGCCAACTATCTTCACCGGCGTACGTCTCATCGTTTGTAGCTGACTTATGTCCACACCACCACGAGGTTTCTATGCTGGAGTCTCTCCGTTCAGATGTGCGCTTTGGCGCTCGATCGTTGTGGAAGAGCCGTTCATTCGCCGCCATGGCGATTATCACCTTGGCGCTCGGTGTAGGCGCTTCCACGGCCATTTTCAGCGTGATCGACAATGTCCTGCTCGAGCCGTTTCCCTATCGGGACGCGCAACGATTGATGTCCGTGCAGATCCACGACACGAGCGAAGCTAACCCCGGCGGCCGCGCCTCCTACTCCGGCGCTGAATTCCTGGACTATTCCGCACAGAACCACTCCTTCGAAAGCGTCATCGCCAATAGCCAACAGGATGTGCTGTACAGTTCCGGTGAAGGCACGGAACGCTTTCAGGGCTGCC
>JBBROT010000280.1:0-5112 GCA_038229155.1 Bryobacterales bacterium
AAGAGCGATTACAACCTCTCCTCGAAAGACATCTTCTCCTTCCGCTGGAGCCTCTTCCGCCAGAACATTTTTCGCGATGCGCTCTTCCCCGGCCCCGCCGATGGCGCCAACAACCAGGGCGGCCAGTTCAACAGCAATCACAGCTTCGGTGCCACCTGGACCCGCACCCTCACACCGTCCCTGATCAACGTGTTCCGCTTCGGCTACAACCGCACCTACGCCGCCTTCACGAACCCCGCCATCGGTGGCCCCGGTGCCGCTGCTTTTGGCTTCAAGAACATCCCCGCCGAAGCGATTGCGAAAGGCAATGGCGGCATCCCGCAAATCAGCGTCAACAATTACAACTCGCTCGGCACGCGCAACTTCCGTCCGCAGTTTCAATCGCCCGAACTCTTTCAGGTGCTCGATTCCATCTCCATCGTTCGCGGCCCTCACACCATGCGCACAGGTTTCGAAACCCGCCAGAAGAACAACCTCTTTCAGGATCTGGCCCGCACCGTGCCGAACTACACTTTCGGCGGCCGCTTCACGGGCGAATCGCTGGCTGACCTGCTCACCGGCAACCTGCAGCAGTTCGACGCCAACACGCAGACCAACGTGGAGCAGCTTCAAAAGGCCTACGCCGGATACTTTCAGGACGATTGGAAAGTAAGCCCTTCCCTCACGCTCAACCTGGGCCTGCGCTACGAATACACAACGCCTTACTACGGCAAGAAGCCGGTTCAGAACATCAACTTCGATCCCAAAACCGGCCAGCTCGTCTATCCAAAAGGCGATACCGATTATCTGGTCAATCCCGATCACGGCAACATCGGCCCACGCATCGGTGCGGCCTGGCAGATCAAGCCGCAGAAGCTGGTGCTCCGCGCCGGCTACGGCATGTTCTTCTCAGGCGAAGATATCTTCGGGTCCGACATCAATCTCCCCTTGAATCCACCGCAGCTCATCCCCATCACGCTGGCTCAGGTGGGCACCGGCCCCGCGCCCTTCAAGCTCTCTGACCCCGTGCCCGACGGCATTTTCACCAACTACAAAACCAGCATCATTTCTCTCCGCGCTCGCGAGAAAGATTTCCACGCCGCGCGCGTGCAACAGTTCAATGTGGCTCTGCAATATTTGCTGCCCTTGAACTCCACCTTTGAAGTCGCCTACGTCGGTAACCGCGGCAACAACTTGCAGTTCACTTACGCCTTGAACCAGACTCCGTTCGGCGTCGATGGCAGCGTCGCCGCGAACCGCCCCTACCCCCAGTGGACCCAAATCACCACCGGTGCCACGCGCGCCCACTCCTGGTACAACTCGCTTCAGTTGAAGCTCGAAAAACAAATGTCGCGCGGCCTCTACACGCTTGCTTCGTACACCTACGCCAGCGCCATCGATGAAGCCGGCTCTTACGACGCGGGCACGCAGCCGCAGTACCTGGACAACCTTGCTTCCGAACGCGGACCCCAGAGCCAGACCGCGCGCCATCGCTTCACCTGGACGAATGTCTACGTGCTTCCCATCGGCCGCGGCAATCGCTTCGGCGACCATTGGAATCGCGTAGCCGACGGCTTCTTCGGTGGCTGGCAGATTTCGAACATCCTCACCACGCGCACCGGTCTGCCCATCAACGTCACCCTGGCCGCCACCGGTATCGACCCCCTCACCAACAAGGCCTACACGTTCCTCAATCGCAACGGCGGCGGCCTGCGCCCCAACCGTGTGGGCGAAGCCAACAGCGGCATCGATCCCAAGACCGATCGTCTGCACTTCCTCAGTTCCACCGCCTTCCGCCTGCAGGACATCAACACGCCGGGCAACTCGCAGCGCAACGTAGCGCTCGGCCCCAAGCTCTTTAACTTGAACGTAAGCCTAGTCAAGCGTTTCGCCGTTACCGAAAACCAGGCCATCGATCTTCGCTTCGAAGCGTTCAATGCGTTCAACACAGTGAACTTCGCGAACCCGAACACAAGCTTTGGAACCGCCGCATTCGGCCAGATCACCAACGCCGGCGATGCCCGCCAGGTACAGGTAGCGGTGCGCTATCGTTTCTAATGAGAGTTCGCCATAACCGTAACGCTCCATTTAAATCCGGAAGTCGAACAAAATCTCCTGGTTCAGGCACGTGAGCGCGGTGTTTCCCTTGACGTCTACCTTCAGGAAATTGTGAGCAAACAAGTTGGGGTGCCTCTTCTCAAACGGCCCCTGTGAAGGCCCCAGCCCTGCCGATCCGGCATCACAGAGCGGTAGGCTCCTTGCACAGACGCGATATCTACGATGAAGCCCGTTAAGCCGGGTGTCGTTGACGCTAACGTTTTTGTCTATGCCCTGAACCCTGATTGCCCTCAACATGCGCCTTCGCAAGCGTTGCTGGAAGCAGCCCTAGATTCCGACGCAAGTCTTTTACGTCACCTACAGTTGTTGCTCCGCAAGCATGAAGCACTAAGATGAAGCCAATCTATTCGCTCTGCGCACTGGCAACGTTCACAGCGTGCACCTTCGCCCAACAGGCGATGGTGCCAGCGCGCATCCTTTCCCTCCAGACCGAGACCGCGCATGTGCAAGGTATCGATACCGATGGCACTCACCTCTGGGTGACCTCCGTTGATCGCGCCACCCGCAAAGGCTTCCTCCAGCAATTCGCCGTCACCGACGGCAAGCTGCAGCGCACCATTGAGGTTCAGGATGGCGACCGTTACCATCCCGGCGGTTTCGCCGCCGATGCCGATTCGCTCTGGATTCCCGTAGCCGAATACCGCGCCTCCAGCAGCGCCATCATTGAGCGGCGCAACAAGCGCACGCTCGCGCTCGAATTTCAATTCTCCGTCCCCGATCACATCGGCTGCCTAGCGGTCACTCCCGAGTTCCTTATCGGCGGCAATTGGGACAGCCGCGAGTTCTACTTCTGGGACCACCAAGGCAAGCTGCAGCACAAAGTCCCGAACACCAGCGGTAACTCTTATCAGGACCTGAAATTGAGCGACGGCAAGCTGGTCGCCTCAGGTCTCCTTCCCGGCCGTCAGTCCGCAATCGATTGGCTCGACCCCACTACTCTCACCCTGCTCCGCCGCATCCGCATGGGGCAAACGGATCGCAAGCAACCTCTCACTCGCGAAGGCATGACTATCTTTGAGAAGCAGTTCTGGCTGCTGCCCGAAGATGGCAATAGCCGCCTGTTTCAATTCGACCTGCCGCCCACTGCGAATCACCCCTAGGGAAAAATGGTGCCACCCAGCGGTCCACTTTCATAGTCCCGCGCCGAAGGCATCGATCCCCATACTTTGCGGCTCGCCGAGGTGATCTTTTGCTTCAGCAGTGACGTCAATCGAGGGCGGTGCTGCGCGCGGTAAATTGGCTTTGGCTCGGGTTTCCCGCAGGTTATTCTCGGGACATTGCCGGGTATTCTCGGGATATTGCCGGGATAGTCGCCGGGTTATTTTTGGGGGAATAGTTAGCAAAATCAAGGACTTCCCGGGTTCGTTTCACAGAATTTATAATTTTGGGCAGTATTGCCGGCCGGTTTTGAATGGCGGCGGCTATGGAGATAGCCGGTACGGAACGTAAAGTTGTGTTTCACGTCTCGATTGCAGCACACGGAAACTTGGCTGGCGGGACGAAGAGGCGCTATGTTGTTGAAAGTAGGCGAAATTGAGTTTTGGGGTGGCGGTGACCGCCCGGACTGGGCGAGGTTCAGGGCAGAACAGCGCCCTTCCCAGAGGCGATCAGCAAATTGAGTACTATAAGCGTTGAATAGTGAAGAATTAACCAACATGTCCTCGATTAATACGCTATAACTTACAAGCTATCTATTATTAGTTCAAACACATTCCAGCCCGAAAGGGACGTGGAATACATACAGGAGAGCTGCGTGAAGAGTACGTTTGCTGCTAAATATCCACGAACTATCGCAATTGCCTTTATTGCGTGCTCGGCGCTCATCTCGAACCCCTCCTAGCTCTGCGCCCAGTCTACATTGGGCACTATTAGCGGCGTTGTCACGGGAGACGATGGCCTTCCGTTGGCCGGCGTACGAGTGACAGCCAGCACAGCCCTACCCCAAATTCTCGCTGTTTCCGGAGTGCTTGCAACGGGGCCTACCCGCGGTCGCGCCATCTTCCACTTCGACGGGTGACTTCGTGCTGGAGAATGTTCCCGCGGGGACTTACACCGTGTGTGCGCAGGGCGCGGCAGTACACCTGGATCCCTGCAATTGGGGCCAAAGTCCCTTGCCAATTTCCGTGGCTGCTAACGAGAGAGTGAGCGGAGTGCGGCTTAAACTGATTCGGGGTGCTTTGGTTCAGATTCGCCTCAACGATAGTAAACAAATACTAGATTCCGGCCCAAATTCAGCAGCCCAATCGCACGTTTTGATAGGAGTGTCGACCCAAGCGGGTCACTTCTACCCGGTTTTTAGCGCAGGAAGCGATTCCAAGGGCCGCGATCAGAAGCTGCTGGTTCCTCTTCACGTCAATCTCGAATTGAAAATAGTCAGCAGCAACGTGGCGCTTGCCGATTCGTCGGGTGCACCTTTGCCAATTAACTACTCGCTTCCGTTTCGCATCGATGCGGCGGCTTCTCAGGTTCTTGTTTTTAATGTCACCGGCACTCGATGAAAACCCTCCTACTTGGTTTCGCCTGCGTTTACGCAGCTATCGCGGCTACACCCGCTTCCACCGGCGCAGTAAAAGGCTCAGTGCGTGATTCTAACGGCAAATTAATTCCAGGAACCGTTCGCGTATTCCTAAGCCAAGCTCTTGCGGCTGGAGCGATCGGGCGCGCCGCGCCCCCGGTGCAAACCGGGCCCCAGGTGACAGCCCGCTTTGTGGATTCAGATGGCAATTTCAGCGTTGAAAACTGAACGCCGGGAGCCTACATTGCGTGCGCGGCAGCCGCAACGGCGGGGTACCTGGACCCTTGCCAATGTGCGGCAACCGCGCCAACTTTTACAATAACCGCCGGTCAAACGGTGAGTAACTTGGCCATTGTGCTGAGGGTGTCCCCAGTTTAGTTGAAGGCTGAGGCGGCGGTGGTGGTCGGTTCGTTAGAATCGATTCGCCAAAACCATTCCTAAAAAGGACCTCACCGCCGTGAAAAAAACGTACCATATCGTGAACCGTGACGCGCAATCCG
>JBBROT010000281.1:0-5084 GCA_038229155.1 Bryobacterales bacterium
GACTACGGGCGGGCTGGTGGGAACCATCATCACCATTAATAATGATGATACGCTGATACTGCGGGTGAAGCCCGACAACATCAAGCTACAGGTGGCGCGCAGCGCGGTCTCCGGTTTGGTGAGCGAAGAAAAGAAGAGTTCGTAAGGCCCGCGACTAAATTCCATGAACCGCAATTTGAAATTCAAAGCTCTCGTGATCGTTGCCGTGATTCTGTTCTGCATCTACGGGGTCATCGGCATCCCCAAGTCCAAGAACGAACTGGTCTCTAATTGGAATAACAGCATCCACCTGGGCCTGGATCTGAAGGGAGGCACCCACCTGGTGATGCAGGTCCAATTGCAGGACGCCTTCAAAGCCGCTGCGGACACCGCGATCGATCACATGAAAGAGGAGCTGAAGAAACAGACTATCGATTTCGCGGCGATAGAGCGGAACGACCCGAATCGCCTGGAAGACGCCGACAAGATCGAGATCAACGTGAAGGGCGTGCCCGTCGCCAAGACCGGTGCATTCCGCAGTCTGATCAACGATCAGTTCACGGATTGGGTTTTGACCGCGGTGAATTCTACCGAATACAAGCTGAACATCAAGCAAAGCGAGGCGCTGCGGCTGAAGCAAGACACCATGACCCAGACCTCGCATACTATCCAGCGAAAGATCGACGGACTCGGCCTGGCGGAAACAACTGTGGTTCCCACTGGACGCGGAAATGCCGAGGCCGAACTGCTGGTCGAAATGCCCGGCGTGGACGACCCAGCTCACGTGAAACAGTTATTGCAGACGCAGGCAGTGCTGGAATGGGCTGAAGTCAAGGATGGCCCCTTCTCTTCGCGCGAAGAAGCGATGGCTAAGCACGGCGGGGTGAAACCATTGAACACCAAGCTGGTGCCATCGGTGGCGCGAGGCGGACAACCGCCCGTGTGGTATCTGGTGTCGCAGAGTCCGGTAGTGCGGGGCACGGATTTGCGGGACGCCCACGCTTCGCAAGGCGAAATGAACCGCTGGGAGACCAACTTTGTTTTGAATCAGGATGCCGCCAAGCGCTTCGAACGGTACACGGAACAGAACATCAATAATCGCGCCGCCATTATCGTGGATGGCCAAGTGATTAGCGCGCCTACTATCCAAACCACGATTCGAGATCAGGGCCGCATCATGGGCGCTGCAAGTCACGAGGAGGCCAGCGATCTGGCGCTGAATCTGCGCGCAGGTTCTTTGCCGGCCCAGGTGGTCTACCAGGAAGAGCGGACGGTGGGGCCGTCATTGGGTGCCGACTCCATTCGGGAAGGTTTACGGGCGGGTATCGCCGGCGTGCTTGCGGTGGTGGTGTGCATGTTGATTTACTACCGGCGCGCGGGTATTAACGCGGTGCTGGCTTTGATCTTGAACGCCGTTATCTTAGTCGCTGCGCTCAGCTATTTCGGGGCCACCTTGACCCTGCCCGGTATCGCCGGTATCATCTTGACCATTGGCATGGCCGTGGATAGTAATGTGTTGATCTTCGAGCGCATCCGCGAAGAGTTACGATCCGGGAAGGCCATCCCCGCCGCAGTGGACGCAGGCTTCGCAAAGGCGTTTCTGACCATCATCGATACGCATGTCACCACGGTGGTTTCTTGTGCGTTCCTGTTTATTTTCGGAACCGGCCCGGTCAAGGGCTTCGCGGTGACGCTGGTAATCGGGTTGCTCGCCAACGTTTTCACGGCAGTATTTGTTTCAAAGACGATCTTCGATTTCGAGCTGTCCGGGCGGAAACAGGTGACGGCTCTCAGTATCTAGCCCCCGTTATGGTACTGTTGCTGAAGTTAGCTGTTTGATCGAGCTTTTCGCAACGAGTACTTTTTACAAACTCATGGGAACTCTTCACAAATTCTTGGGAACTCTTCAATCGGCGCCGGTGTCTAACTCAATCGAATGCCGGCCCTATAGGCTGCATGGAATTATTTAAAAGCACAAATTTCGACTTTTTAGGCAAGAAGTGGCCGTTTATCGGTCTTTCATTGCTATTGACCGTACTCGGCTTGATCAGTCTGATGTTGAAGGGTGGACCCAAATTAGGAATCGACTTCCGGGGCGGCGCGCTGATTACGGTCAGCTTTGCCGACCGGCCCTCTGTGGACAAGGTTCGCGCAGCCCTTTCGTCCAAGTTGCCCGTTGAGGTCCAGGAGGTTTCGGGCAAGCCGGAGGACATTATCGGAGTGGACGTGAAAGATCCGCTCGCTCTACAAGCCACCAGCAAGACGATTTTCGATACCCTGGTGGCGGCTTTCGGAGCGTCTTCCCAGGCCGGTGCGAAATACAACATCAACTATGGCGGGGCAGCAGCTCTGGCTGACCGATTGCGGGATCCTCTGCAGCGTAGTGGTGTAGCATCGTCAGACCAACAACTGCTGGACGTCGCCAAAAATATTACTAAGTATCGCGATGACACGCATTCAGGAGTGATTCGCAACCTGGACGATCTCTCCAAAGTTGCGGGAGTCACGCCTCAGATCCTCAATGTGGTCAAGCAAGAAACTTACCCGGTGCCCTTGGCTATCGTCGGAACGGACTTGGTGGGAGCGAAGATCGGAGCGGACCTGCAACGGCAGGCCATCCTGGCCGTGCTCTATGCGCTGGCAGGCATGCTGGTTTACATTGCGCTTCGGTTCGAGTGGATTTATGGCGTGGCCGCGGTGATTGCGGTCTTTCATGACACAATCATCACCATCGGGCTGTTCTCGCTGTTCAACAAAGAAATTTCTTTGACAGTGGTGGCGGCATTGCTTACTCTGGTTGGGTACTCGATGAACGACACGATCGTGGTATTTGACCGTATCCGGGAAAACCTGAAGATTCACCGGCGGGAAGGGCTGGAGGCCTTGATCAACCGGAGCGTCAATCAAACTTTAAGCAGAACCATTCTGACCTCGGGCCTGACTTTCTTGACAGCGGTTTCATTGTTCCTGTTCGGCGGTCAGGTTCTGAACGGGTTTTCGTTTGCATTAGTGGTTGGAATTATTGTCGGGACCTACTCGTCTATCTTTATCGCGAGTCCGATCCTGATCTTCTGGCAAAATTTCGTGGAGAGTCGTAAGAAGCCGGGGGGATCGTCATCCAGCATGACGTCTGGTCCTCTGCCGGCGTCAACAGCTCCGCGGGAGGCTGTTCGAAGGGGAACAGCGAAGGTGAAATAGAAGATCGGCGGGCCCCCAGGACGACGTTGGATCGTCCGCGGCGTTCCGGTCGCAGTTTCGGGAAAAGGGGAACTAGTTCATGTTCGAGCAAACGTTCGTAGACGGCACCGCGAAAACTCGCAAGCCCTGGACGGTCTTGTTGACCTTCGTGGTGCAGTGTTTAGCGATCGGAATCGCAGTTCTGATTCCTTTGATTTACACCGACAGCTTGCCGCGAGCTCAGCTATCTGCAATCCTGACGGCTCCGCCGCCACCCCCTCCTCCACCACCACCACCGCCGCCCGCTGCTCCGGCCGTCAAAGTAAAAGTGATTCCGCGCCAGTTCGATGCCAACAAGCTGATGGCGCCGAAGGTGATTCCGAAAGAGATCGCCAACATTAAGGAAGAGGACACGCCCCCGCCTTCCGCAGGTGTTCCCGGTGGAGTTCCCGGCGGAGTTCCCGGCGGTACACCAGGCGGCGTGATCGGCGGAATCATCGGCTCCGTACCATCAGCCGCGCCTCCGCCTCCACCGCCGCCTAAGGAGAAACCCCCTTCGCGCATCCGCGTGGGCGGCGCGGTGATTGCAGCGAATCTGATTCGCAAGGTCACGCCGGTTTACCCCGCCTTGGCTAAGCAGGCGCGCATTCAAGGGACGGTCCGGTTCTCGGCCGTCATCGGCAAAGACGGGCTGATCCAGAATCTGCAAATGGTGTCAGGCCATCCTTTGCTGGTAGCGGCCGCCACTGAGGCGGTCAAGCAGTGGCAGTATAAGCCGACTCTCTTGAATGGCGAGCCGGTGGAAGTGGTCACTCAGATTGATGTGAACTTTACGTTAAGTCAGTAATACAAATTCAACTCGCAGGAGAATACGATGCTGTTACAGATGAAAGTTTGGGCCTTCCTCTTTTTTCAAACTGAGGCACCCGCTATTAGTTTTGACCCCAGGCACATGTGGGACCAGATGGGCTATCTTGCCAAGTCCGTGGTCATCATTCTGTTCCTGATGTCGGCTTGGTCGATCGGAGTTATGATCGACCGCTTACTGGCCTACAACGCCGCCCGGAAGCAGTCCCGTCAATTCGCGCCCGCCGTCGCCGGCGCTCTGCGCGAAAATAAGCTGGAAGAAGCCATCAAGATTGCCGACCGTTATAGCAAGAGCCACTTGGCGAAGGTTGTGGTCGCCGGACTGCAGGAATTTGAAGCGCATCGGCAGAGCGCCGAGATTCCTGGTGAAGACATTGAAGCTTCCCGCCGTGCCCTGGAACGCGCCGAGGCCATCGTTCACGCTGAACTGAAGCGTGGCGTCAGCAGCCTGGCTACCATCGGGTCTACCGCGCCGTTCGTCGGCCTGTTCGGTACCGTCGTAGGCATTATCAACGCGTTTAAAGGGATTTCGAGCGAAAAGTCGACCGGTCTGGGCGCCGTCGCGGGCGGTATTTCAGAAGCCCTGGTTACGACCGCGGTCGGCCTATTCGTCGCCATCCCGGCCGTCTGGATGTTCAACTACTTCAGCAACCGCATCGAGGCCTTCGATGTGGAAATGGGTAACTCCAGTTCAGAACTGATTGACTATTTCCTCAAACGCTCACAAGTCGTTCGTAGCGCTGCCAAGTAATTACTAGATACGTCCGTCTTCGGGTTGAATTGAAGAGCAGGGCGGGGTTTGACGGCCTCGTCCTGATTCGAAGCTCTGAAGCGGTCTTCCAAGGAGAATCATTATGACAAAAGCGAAAGCTCCAGATGTTGTATCGGATATTAACGTCACGCCCATGGTGGACGTTATGTTGGTTCTGCTCATCATCTTCATGGTCATCACGCCCATGTTGTCCAAGGGCCAGGATGTCAACAAGGTGAAGACTAAGAACGACGTCAAGATGGTGGAAGCGGACAAGGAAGACGCCGTGCTGGTCGCGATTACCCGCGAC
>JBBROT010000282.1:0-5077 GCA_038229155.1 Bryobacterales bacterium
AGCCCGCGCCAGGCGATCCACCGTTTCCGCCTTCAACGGCTCCGCGCGTCCGCGATCCAGATCGCTCAATGCCATGAAGATCTTCAGCGGCTCGTTCTCCACAGCCTTGCGCGACATGCCGAAAAGCGCTTCCAGCACATCGTCCGAATCCTTCCAGCTCTGCGCTGATTTGCTCAGCTTGCCGTCGTACTTGCCGCGCGGATGATTGACGAACAGGTTCTTCCAGACTTCAAGCGAGCCGGGAATGTGCGGCTGCCCGTTCGGGTCCAACCGCAAACGCGTGGTCAGCAACATCATGTCCGCGTTCGACCGGAACACGGGCCGCGCGGGCCCCGGGCTGGTCACTTTGCCGCGCACGGCGTTGTAGAAACGCTTCATGCGCGCCGGGTCCGTCAGATACTCCTGCACCGGCCCATGGATGCGCGCCAGGGCGTCATATTGGCTGGCCAGCCAGCCATCGTCTTTTGCCAGTAACTTTTCGAAAAATTGCGGGCCGTTCTGCGGGTTCGCCCCCACAAGTTCTCCCCACGTTGCCGCGGACCGCTGCCCGCCCGGCACCACCGCATGGCCGTTGCGAATCTCGAACATGCCGCCAAAGAAATCGAGCACATGCGAATAGGTCCGCAGCCGCGCGGCGGGTACGCCCTTGCGCAGTTGGTCCGCCGTCTCGCGGTCCAGCTTCGACATGCCCAGATAGAAGCGGCACAGCGAAGGGTCGCTCAGAAAGCTATCGATAAAACTGCCCGACGCGTCCTTTTGGCCCAGCCAATACTCCGGCCCATACAGCACCGGCACACGCGTGGCATGGAAGTCATAGGTGAAGGGCTTGTTGGTGCGCAGCGCCTGCTCCAGTTCGGCAATCGGAAAGCCCGAATCCGTACTCAGGAAGGCGCGCGTCGCATTCACAGTCTCCAGCACCACTTCACTGCCGCAGGCACCGCGCATGCGGAAACCCAGAATGCGCAGCAGGTCGCCGGTCTGGGCGGAATCGCAGGTCTCCACCTTCAGGATGAAGTCGGGGCCCGCCACTTTTTCCAGCTCGCGTGCTTGCGAAAGATAGCGATTCACCAGCTTCAGATATTCGGTCTGCTCCAGCGCATCGTTGCTATGCGAAGCCTGATAGCCGTTGGTCACCACGTTGCGCGCCAGCGCGGTCAGCACATCGTTCGGGCTGATATCCGCCGAGATCGCGGCCATCCTGCCGAAGCTCCGCAGCGGGCCCGGAATGGTGGCATACTCCTGCGTCTCAGCCGCGGGCTTGATCCACTTCAAATCTTTCCAATCGGCACCGCCCGCGGCGCGATACAGAGCCAGATCGCTATCGGCCGTGGGGCGGTCTCCGGCGATCAAATCGAGCAGCACCAACCGCCTGAGCACCCCGACCGAACGCTCGGCACCGGTCAGCTTCCGGTACTCCGCGCGCGCTGAAGGGTCGCCATAGCGGTCCAGAAACTCGGCGTACCGCAGTTGCGCTTCCGGCTCTTGCGGCACTTGTTGCGAGGCCTTCACCAGCACGGCCCGGGCCGCTCCGGGGTCGGTCTTTTCGAGCTCTACCGATCGCGCGCGCCAGTCGGTTCCCTGCGCTCGCAACCCAGGCGCGGATGCCGTCAGCAGCGCTCCTGTTATAAAAAGCCCGGTGATTTTAGCCGTCATCGTGGTCCCCCTCCGCGATCTGGTTCCAACACTCTATCATGGAAAAACAGTGACGTTTTCGCGAAAACCGCTGCTTCAGGTAACACCAAACGGCCTGTTTTGCGAGCCGGGCGGCTTTTACATAGACCCTTGGTGCCCCGTCGATCGCGCGGTAATCACACACGCTCATGGCGACCATGCCCGACGGGGCTCGAAGCACTATCTTACGTCCAAGCAAGGTGAAACGGTGCTGCGAGTTCGCATGGGCGCCGAAGCGCAAATCGAGGCAATTTCTTACGGCCGCACCGTCGTCGAAAATGGGGTCCGGGCCTCTCTTCATCCGGCCGGTCATATTCTGGGCTCTTCGCAAGTGAGAGTAGAACACGAGGGTGAGGTCTGGGTTGCGTCCGGCGATTATAAAGTGGAGCCTGACCGTACCAGCACCGAGTTTGAGCCCGTCCGCTGCCACACCTTCATCACGGAATCCACCTTCGGCTTGCCCATTTACCGGTGGCGTCCGCAGCCCGAAATTTTCCGCTCGATCAACACGTGGTGGCGCGATAACCAGAATGCCGGCCGCGCCAGCGTGCTCTTCGCCTACTCGCTCGGCAAGGCGCAGCGCCTGCTGGCCGGTGTCGATGCGGAGATCGGCCCCATCTTCTGCCATGGCGCGGTGCAGAAGCTGAATGTCGCGTATCGTGAAAGCGGTGTGAGGCTTCCGGAGACGCTTTATTCCGGTGCCATGGAGCGAAGCTACGATTGGAGCCGCGCCCTGATTGTCGCGCCGCCTTCCTGCAACGGCACCACATGGATGCGCAAGTTCGGTTCCACGTCCACCGCGTTTGCGTCCGGCTGGATGCGGATGCGCGGTACACGCCGCCGCCAATCGCTGGACCGCGGCTTCACGCTTTCCGATCATGCCGATTGGCCCGGCCTGCTGAACGCGATCGATGCCACGGGAGCCGAGAACGTGCTGGTGACTCATGGCTATCGCGCGCCGCTGGTGCATTGGTTGAACGATCACGGTAAGCAAGCCAAGGCACTTGAAACGCGCTATGAAGGTGAACGCGAAGATGACCCGGCGGATCAGCAAGCGGAACCCGAAGCGTGAAAGCCTTTGCCGAACTCTACGCCGCGCTCGATGAGACCACCAAGACCGGGCTGAAGACCGATGCGCTGGTGAAATACTTTAGCGCCGTGCCCGCCGAAGACGCCGTATGGGCCATCCACTTCCTGATTGGCCGCCGGCCCAAGCGCCTGATCGAAACACGCAAGCTGGTGGATTGGGCGATAGAAGAATCCGGCACGCCCGCCTGGCTGTTCGATGAATCTTATCAGGCCGTAGGCGACCTCGCCGAGACCATTGCCTTGCTGCTTCCCGATGCCGAACGATCCTCCAACCGGCCCCTGCACTACTGGGTGGAAGAGCGCTTGCTGCCCCTGGCCCGATGGGAGGATGCGGAGCGGCGCGCGAGCCTTGTGGACGCCTGGCGCGATATGGACGATTCGCAACGCTTCGTCTGGAACAAGCTGATCACCGGGGCTTTCCGCGTGGGAGTTTCGCAAAGCCTGGTGGTGCGCGCGCTGGCGCAAGTTTCCGGAATCGATGGCAACGTCATCGCGCACAGGATGATGGGCGATTGGTCTCCGAGCCCTGATTTCTATACGCAGTTGATTGCGGCGGAATCGGCGGACACCGATATCAGCAGGCCGTATCCGTTCTTCCTTGCGTATCCCGTTGAAGGGGAAATCAGCCAACTTGGCGAGATTGCGGAGTGGCAGATCGAATGGAAGTGGGATGGCATTCGCAGCCAGTTGATCCGTCGTAAGTTCCGTACTTTCATCTGGTCGCGAGGCGAGGAGTTGGTGACGGAACGCTTTGCGGAACTGGAAGCCATGGGCAGTGTTCTGCCGGAAGGCACCGTGATCGATGGCGAGATTCTTCCCTGGAAAGATGGCGCGCCGCTACCGTTTGCGCAGATGCAGCGGCGTATCGGACGCAAGGTACTGGGGCCCAAAATTCTGGCCGATGTGCCGGTTGTGATTCTCGCTTACGACCTGCTGGAATGGAAGGGCGAGGACATTCGCGAGCGGCCTATCGAGGAGCGCCGCCAACTGCTCACGGCCCTGGTGGAAGCCATGCGCGATAGCCACCGGCTGCTGCTTTCCGGCGTTGTGAACGTGTCTTCATGGGAGGAGTTGATCGCGCTGCGCGGTGAATCGCGGGAGCGCAAAGTGGAAGGCTTCATGTTGAAGCGGCACGGCTCTCCCTATCGCGTGGGCCGGCGAAGAGGCGATTGGTGGAAGTGGAAGATTGAGCCCTTCTCCGTGGACGCGGTGATGCTGTATGCGCAGGCCGGCAGCGGCAGGCGCGCCAGCCTGTTTACCGATTACACGTTTGCTGTTTGGGATGGCGGCACGCTGGTGCCTTTCGCGAAAGCATACTCGGGCCTGACCGATGAGGAAATTCACAAAGTGGATGCGTGGGTGCGCCGGAACACGCTGGAAAAATTCGGCCCTGTGCGCGCGGTGAAGCCTGAACTGGTGTTCGAGCTTGCGTTCGAGGGCATACAACTCAGCACGCGGCACAAGTCTGGAATCGCGGTACGCTTCCCGCGAATCGCGCGATGGCGTACCGATAAGCCTGCCGCGGAAGCCGATAGCCTGGACACCATTCGCGCGTTGATCGGGGGGAACAAGACCTGACCGCCAAGCGCCGTAACCTCGTTGCGGATGACCCGGCATTTACCGCGATACGCGATTGGTTCCATTCGCGAGGGTGGGAGCCATTCGCGTTTCAAGAGGAAGTATGGCGCGCTTATCTGAATGGTGAAAGCGGGCTGATCCATGCCGCCACGGGGACTGGCAAGACCTATGCCGCGTGGCTGGGCCCGTTGCTCGAATGGATGCAAGGCGATGGTGAAGTGAACCCGCCCTTGCGCGTGCTTTGGATCACTCCGCTGCGTGCGCTGGTGGCGGATACGGAGAACTCGCTGCGCCAGGCGCTGTTCGGGCTCGATATTCCCTGGCGCCTGGAACAGCGCTCAGGCGATACGAAAGCCGCGGTGCGCGCACGCCAGAAGAAAAGCATGCCGACAGCGCTGGTGACCACGCCGGAGAGCCTGGCGCTGCTGTTAGCGCGCGAAGACGCAAGGGAAATATTTAGCGATTTGCGCCTGGTGATCTGCGATGAGTGGCATGAGTTGATGGGTTCGAAGCGCGGCGTGCAGACGGAGCTCGCGCTGGCGCGGCTTCGCATCTGGAACCCGCAAATGCGCACCTGGGGGCTTTCGGCAACGTTGGGCAATTTGGAAGTGGCCATGGCGACGCTCTTGGGCAGCGGTTGGGAGAAGGGCCGCATGGTGCGAGGCGTGGTGCCGAAAGAGGTGCGTGTCGATTCCCTCATCCCGGAGCACATGGACAACTTTCCCTGGGCCGGGCACCT
>JBBROT010000283.1:0-5069 GCA_038229155.1 Bryobacterales bacterium
GCATGTCCGGCGCGGCAGCTTCAAAAATACGAGCCGCGCGCGCCGTATGAAAGGCGCTGGTCACCAGCAGAAAGCGCTTCACGTGCATGGCCCGAAACTCACGCACCACCGCCCGCGCTTCTTCCTTGGTGGAGTTGCAGGGGTATTCCAGCTTGCGAAAATAGGCCGGGTCATAGCCATGCAGCACCGCGAACTGAACCGCCACATCGGATTCGAATTTGCCGTACATGTATCCGGTGCCGCTCACCAGCACCACGGGCGCGAAACCCTGCTTCACCAGTTCCGCAGCTTTCAGAATGCGGTCACCGAACCAATCGCCACCCAACACGCTGACGGCGTCGGCCTGGAAAGGCTGTTCCTCCCGCACCAGCATGAGCCCCATTTGGTGCAGCCACCAAGCCCGGGAAAAGTAAGCCGCGCCCGCCAGGACCAGAACCACGCAAAGCAGCCCAAGCAGAACCCGAGTTCTTAACGAACGCACGAACGCCTACTCGTCAGACGACTTCTTCGGATCAATGTGGCCCACAGATTTCAAACGTTGATACAGGCGTTCCACTTCCAGCTCATCTTCCGGCAGCAGCAAGCGGTGGCGCGGGCCCGGCATCATTTTGTGATCGCCCGATTGGGTCAACACCTCACCCCAATACTGGCGATACGGAATGCCATCGATCAAAGCATCGCGGCACATGCGGCGCAGGCTCCGCAGCATGCTCTTGCAGGAATCCAGATCGCCCGGGTAAATCAGCCGAACCGTTTCGTCATCGTAAAGCGTGATGCGCACCACCAAGGGAGAGAGCCAGCCCGTGCGGTCCAGACGGCGCACATCCATCCAGGAAATTACCCGTTTGCCGATCACCAGATAGCCTTCCTGCACTTCCACGGGCGGCTGCATGGCTAGAGTCAACAGCAACGCCGCGCTTGCCAAAAAGAGCGCCGCCGGCAGCAGCGCAAATGTCCATTCCACGCCGAGCCATCCCAGCAGCGTGGCAAAGCCAAGCGCCACGATTCCGAAGGTGATGTAGTGCCGGGCAGGCAGGTAGCGGGTCACAAATGTACTTCCGACAGTTTAAGCGTACTCCCCAGGCATTTCGGCGTCAACGGGCCTTTTCGGCAAGCGATGGCCGGACGAAGTACATTACCCCTCGCCAGGTGTAATGAATCGCGCTGAATGCGGTTCCGAGAGCCGCCGCATAAATGGTAGCCGCGCGCGCCTCGGAATACGCGCCGGAGCCCTCCGCATTGGTCGCCAGCAGAGTTACGGCCGCCAGTATTTGCAGCGCCGTGCTGATCTTGCCCCATATTGTGGGCGTGTAATCGCTATAGGTGGAGACGCGCATGGCAATCAGTGACGCCATCACAATCGCAAGATCGCGCCCCAGAACCAGCCCGACGAACCATAGCGGCGCGCTGCCTTCAATCGCCAGCGCGATGAACACGCCGCTGAGCAGGAATTTATCGGCCAGCGGATCGAAATATTGCCCCACTGGACTCACCGCGCGCCGCGAACGCGCCAGCAGCCCATCCAGAAAATCAGTCGCCGCCGCCACGACGAACCACGCCGCCGCCTCGCGATGCCTGCCGCGAATCACGGCGCTTACCACCACGGGCGTCAACAGAACCCGCACTCCGGTCACCGCATTCGCGGCCGTAAGCCACTGCTGAGCTATCATGCCCGTATGCCGCAAGCCATTTGGCAAGGTACCGTCCTTGCCGATTCGACCGATATTGTGGAGGTGGAAGGCAACTCTTATTTTCCCGCCGATTCGCTGACGAAACAATACTTCAAACCAAGTTCAACGACAACCGTGTGTCCCTGGAAGGGCACCGCCAGCTACTATTCAATCGATGTGGATGGGAAGCAGAATCCAGATGCTGCCTGGTTTTATCCCAGTCCGAAAGATGCAGCCAAACAGATCAAAGACCGCGTGGCCTTCTGGCGCGGTGTCCACATTGTGAAGTAGCTTTTCAAACCGCCGCCGGTTCATTCCGGCGCAACTGGCCGCAAGCCGCGAAAATATCCCGCCCGCGCGGCTTGCGCACAAAACACGGCAGCGTGCGCCGAACAACTTGCTGGAAGGAATCCACACGCGCAGGGTCCGGCATTTCAAACGGAATGCCAGGCCCCGGGTTCAAGGCAATCAGATTTACCATGCAGTTCAGGTTGCCCAAAAGCCCTGCCACGCGGCGCGCGTCGGCATCGGTATCGTTGACGCCGCGCAGCAGCACATATTCGAAACACAGCTTCTCCCAGTGGCGCAAAGGATACGCGCGGCACGCCTCCAGCAGATCCTTCAAGTGATACTTGCGCGTGATCGGCATCAACTCCTGCCGCTGCTCTTCAGTGGACGCGTTTAGCGAAATCGCCAGCTTCGGGCGCACGGCGGCTTGCCCCAGTTCCGCAATTTTCGGAATGATGCCGGACGTCGAAAGCGTCATGCGTTTCTCCGAAATTGCCATTCCGTTCCTGTCCGCCAGCAAGCGCGTGGCTTTCAATACATTGGGCAGATTCAACAGCGGTTCGCCCATGCCCATCATCACAATGTTGAAGTGGCCGTCTCCTTCCAGTAGCCGGTTGTCGCGCGCGGCATAGAGCACCTGGCCCACAATTTCGCCGGCCGTCAAATTGCGCTCCAGGCCCATCGCAGCCGTCATGCAGAAGCGGCAATCCACCGGGCAACCCACCTGGCTCGAAATACAAACCGTGTCGCGATTCTCCTCGGGCATCAGCACGGTTTCCACGGTCTTGCCGTCGGCCATGCGCAGCAGATAGCGTTTCGTGCCGTCGGCTGAATCGAAACGGCGGTCCAGCGTGGGCAGCCCCACTTCGTGCGTCGCGGAAAAAGCCGCGCGAAGCTCCAGCGGAATGGTGGAGATCTGAACCAGATCCCTCACCTTCTCTCTATACAGAGCCTGATAAATCTGTTTCGCGCGGAAGGGTTTCTGGCCGGAACCAAGCGCTTGTTCAATTTCGCTAAGTTCCATTCCCAGAACAGCTTGGGGCATATCCACCAGGATAGCATCGGCCTTGTTTGGTGTAGGCAGACAGGTGTTTGATGTTAGACACAGATTTCTATAAAGGTGATAAAATCCCGTGCCATATGAGGATTGCTTCTTTGTTGAATTGGGCGCTGTTCGCCGTGTTGCTCACTCCCCTTACTCTTCTCCAGGCACAAAGCGGTGCGGGATCCGTCAAGGGCACCGTGTCGGACCAGACCTCCGCCCCGCTTCCCGGAAGCGCGGTGCATATCGTCAACGACCGCACCGGAGTCGTCTATGACACCACCGCGAACGAGGTCGGTTTCTATTCGGTGCCTGGGTTGTTCGCGGGCAATTACACCCTCACATTCAGTTCGCCGGGGATGAAGAAGGTCCAGACCGCGCTCACGCTTCAAGATGCGCAGAGCGCTGTTCTTAACCCCAAACTATCGGTCGGCGACGTCGCGGAACAGGTCACAGTCGAGGGAGGTGAATTGCAGCTCGCCACCTATGACAGCGGCACTATCGCCACACAGCTCGACAGCACGCGAATCGATCAGCTTCCGCAGAATGGACGCAACTTGCTGGGGCTTGCCGCGGCAACCACTCCGGGTCTCGAAGCCGGCGGCCAGCGCGCCAACGGATTGATGCCAGAGGGTCTCGAATACACCCAGGACGGCGCGCCCATGACCAACCGGAATTTCGGAGGGGAGGGCAATTCCGCGCAGGCGCAGTTGCCCGATCCCGATTCCGTTCAGGAAGTGAGAATTGAAACGCTGAACTCCAGTGCCCAGTTCGCAACGCCCGCCACGGCCATCATCACAACGAAATCGGGGACGAATCAATTGCACGGGTCTTTCTTCGAAACCGCGCGCAACAATGCCATCGGCGTCGCCAGAGCCCGTCAAAATCCGGCAAACTTCTCCGCCCCCCATTTGGTTCGCAACGAGTTCGGTACTTCCATCGGCGGACCAATCTTGGTCCCCAAGCTTTATGATGGAAGGAACAAGTCGTTCTTCTTCTTTGCGTATGAGCGCTTCTCTTTGCGCCAAGCATCGAGCCAGCTGGTCTTTGTTCCCACCGCCGCAATGCGCAATGGCGATTTTAGTGGGTTGATCAACAGGGCGGGCGTGAAGCAGATTTTGTACGATCCGAACACGACCGACCCCATCACTCTGCAACGCCAGCCGTTTCCGAACAATCAGATTCCGATAAGCCGCATCAGTCCGCTGGCGAAGGCTATTTACGCGGCGACGCCGCTACCCACCAGCGCGGACAATCCGCTTGTAAATTCAAACTTCAACGATACGAACAACGTAAAGCAAAATGTTCCGAATGTAAGTTTCCGGCTGGACCATGTCTTCGATCAGAACAATCGGGCGTACGCGCGCTTCACGCACATCAATCAATTTCAGCAGGGCTTGCGCAATTACCCGGATAAATCGCCGGCCAATATCGCCGGAGGAGGTCTGCCCGCGGGTGCCACCGGCTACCAGCAGATTCTGGTCACCACCATCAGTGCGGCCGTGGGTTTCTCGCACGTATTCTCCCCCACGTTCTTCTCAGAAACCATTCTGAGCCAGCAATGGATGCGTCAATACTTCCAGGGTGCCGGCGACGTCGACCAGAACTACGAGAAGCTTCTCGGGTTGCCGAACAACTTCAGCCAATCCGGCTTCCCCACCATCGGCGCGAATCTGATCATGCCTTACGGCGGATCGCAGTACAACTACGGTGAGAGCCAGATTCTGACCAATTTCGATCAGAACTTCACCAGTATTTTCGGGAAGCACCAATTCCAGTTCGGTGCGCGGTATCGTCATGAACGCTTCGGTTACCTGCCAGATCGCGCGGCTGATACCATTGCATTCACCAATCAAGCGACCGCTGTTTACGATCCTGCAACGGGAACCAACTACGGCGCTCAAGCCAACACCGGCTATGCCGATGCTGACTTCTTTTTGGGTGCCGCCAGTTCTTACACTCAGGTCAAGAACGCCCCTTTCGGACGCTTCCGCGAACAGGAGTTCGATCTTTATTTCCAGGACAACTATAAATTGAGCCGCTCGTTTACCATTAACGTTGGGCTCCGC
>JBBROT010000284.1:0-5069 GCA_038229155.1 Bryobacterales bacterium
GAGTTCGGGTTGGGCGTGACAGGCGGCTCCGATTATCACGGCTTGAACAAGCCGAATATTCAGTTGGGTACGGGCGTGAACGGCAACCTGTGTGTGAAGCTGAGCGTGCTTACGGATTTGCGGCAATTGGCCGTGCGATAGCGGGCACGCCGGCGCTTGAGGCGCTGCTATGAGGCCTTGGCGCAGGAGTTCGGGTTGGGCGTGACAAGGCGGCTCAGATTATCACGGGCTGAACAAACCGAATATCCAGTTGGGCGCGGGCGCGAATGGCAACCTGTGTGTGAAGCTGGACGTGCTTACGGATTTGCGGCAATTGACCGCGCGATAGCTTGCACGCCGTCGGCAGTCAGTTCGGTGCCCGGCTGGTTGTGTTCGACGCGGAGCAGGGCGATGGCGTGGGGTCCGTGCGAAGAGGTGATCTTACCGATTTCGGTTTCGCCCCATTGGACGGGAGTGCCCGGTGCGGGAGCCTGTCCAGTAAGAAATTCGAGACCGGTGAGCATGCGGTTCACGTGGGTCCGCGAACGGATGCGTTCGACGATCTCCTGACCTAAATAGCAACCCTTCTGGAAGTGCAAGGCGTGCGGGAGCGATGTTTCCTGCGCCAGTGTTTTCTCTGTGATGTCTTCGCCATAGCGGGGCAGAAAATGTTCAAGGCGCAGCGAGTGAAGATCGCCTTCCAGAGCGCCCGCCAGTTGGAGACGCTGCCAGAGTTCGCCCTTGCGGCTGAGGGGTCCGTAGAGGCGGTATCCGGCGGTTCCGGTGGCACTGATGGCGGCAACGGTCATGTCTTCCCAGGGCAGGTGCGATTCGCGTTCGAGCGGGACCGGGATGCTGAGGTGTTCGAGAAACGCGCGGGCGGATGCGCCTTCGATGCCGAAGGAGAAGGTCTGGGCGGTTTCGTCTTCGAGCGTGACATCGTCGGCAATGATGTAGTGATCGATGTGCTTCATCATGGGCTCGCGCGTTTCGGGCTCGAGATCGATGAGAAGGGACTCTTCGAAGCAGAGGATGCGGGCGTCGGCGACGATGCGGCCCTGCGCGGTCAGGAAGAAGGCATAGGCACCCTGGCCCGGCTGCAACTGTTGAATGTGATTGGTGGAGAGAGCGTGGATGAGGCGCGCGCGATCTTCGCCGGTGGCGCGGATTCTGCCGTGCGCGGAAAGATCGAGCAGAGAGGTAACTTTTGGAACGGCTTGGGTGCTCACTATACTTGATTATCGGACATGATTCACGAAATTTTGCCTGTGGGGATGTTGCGGTGCAACTGTTCTGTGTTCGGCGACGAGGGGACCCGGGAAGCGATTGTGGTGGACCCGGGCGACGACATCGCGGACGTGCTGGCGGTGCTAGCTAAGCATGGGCTGAAGGCCAAGGCGATTGTGATCACGCATGCGCACATCGATCATATTGGCGGCGCGGAGAAGCTGAAAGCAGCGACGGGCGCGCTGGTTTACATGAATGCCAACGATCGTGAATTGAGTGAACGGATGGATATGCAGGCTGCGTGGCTGGGCATGGAAACGCCGGAGGTGACGGCGGTGGATGTGTTCGCGAAAGAGGGCGATACGCTGGCGCTGGGCAGTGCTGTTTTTCACGTGCTGGAAACGCCGGGGCACACCCAGGGCAGCATCAGTGTATGGATTCCAGAGGAGGGGAAGCTGGTGGCTGGCGACACGCTGTTTCGCGACAGCGTCGGGCGCACGGATTTGCCGGGGGGCGATGGGAAGCAGATTCTGCAATCGATCGACGCGAAACTGATGACGCTGCCGGAGGAGACGGTGGTGATTGCGGGGCATGGGATGAACACGACGATCGGGCGTGAGAAGCGGTTGAACCCTTACCTGCGCCGATGAAGATTCCGAAGTGGCCTGAAGCGGGCGAGCAGGAAGTGCAGTTGCTTCGCGAAGTGCTGCTGAGCGACCGGTGGGGCGGCTTCCATGAGTTCGTGGGGCGGTTCGAGCGGGAGTTCGCGCGGTTCCAGGGCTGCGAATTTGGGGTGAGCGCCATTAATGGCACGGTGACGCTCGAGATGATTCTGGAGGCCATGGGGATCGGGCCGGGCGATGAGGTGATTGTGCCGGCGATATCGTTCATTTCGACGGCGACGGCTGTTTCGCGCGTGGGTGCGATGCCGGTGTTCGTGGATATCGAGCGCGGGACTTTCAACATGGACTCGGCGCGCGCGGCGGAGGCGATTACGCCGGCTACACGCGCGATTATCGCGGTGCATTTCGGCGGGCCGATGATGGATGTCGAGCGGTTGAAGCAGTTGGGAGTGCCGGTGATTGAAGATGCCGCGCATGCGCATGGTTCGGAATGGCGGGGGCGTCGCGCGGGCAGCATCGGCGTGGCGGGCAGCTTTAGTTTTCAGAACTCGAAGGTGATGACGGCGGGCGAAGGCGGGATCGTCACGACGAACGATGAAGGGCTGGCTGCGCGCGTGTGGGCGATTGCGAACCAGGGGCGGCGGAAAGAAGGCGGCTGGTTCGAGCATTACACGCTGGGCACGAATTACCGCATGACGGCGCTACAGGCGGCGGTGCTGCTGCCGCAATTGGAGCGGCTGCCGGAACAGAATAGCCGGCGCGCGCGCAACGCGGAAATTGTGAAGCGGGAGCTTGGGGCGGGGACGCGCATTGAGTGGCAGCATGTGCCGGCGGAGGCTGCGGTACACACGAATTATTTGTTGCTGGGGCGGATGCGGGATAGGGCAAGATTTCACCAGGCGGTGACCGCGGCGGGTGTGCCGTGCACGCCGTTTTATCCGCATACGCTGTACCGGAATCCGCTGTATCGGGAGGGCGGGTGCAGGGTCGCGCCTTGTCCCGAGGCGGAGGCATCGATTGGGGAGGCGTTCTGGTTCCCGCATCGCGTGCTGCTGGGGACGGAGGCGGAGACGCTGGCTATCGCGGCGGTGATCCGGCGGGCTGAGGAAGATTAATTGGCTCGGTAGATGCGCCACTGTCGCGATTCGCCTTCGAGGTGGAAGTGCGTGTTCAGGTAGGGTCCGTAGAGCCGCAGGATATTTTCAAGTGACGGGTGCGAATAAATTTTCGGCACCATGACCAGGCGCGCGGAGCCGATGAGCCATTCGGGGGTGGGCCGGTGCGCATCGTTGAAGGTGGTGAGGTAATCGAGCGTGGGGGTGCCGCCGCGCGCGGGTTTCATGCCGAGGCCGAACGAGAACGGGTTTGAAAATTCGAGAGACATGACGGTGTCGCCGGGGCGGGTGTGTTGTTTGACGAGGGCGAGACCGTCGTTGACGAAGGCGCGATAGTGGTTGTCGGTACCGGTGGGGATGAACGTGGAGAGAGGCTTGCCGGCCATGGGAATTTCGTGGCGCTTGGCTTGTGCGCTCAACAGCGTGGCATAGCCCAGGCCGATGAGGGACGGCATGAGCGCGGTGACGGTGAAGACGCCGCCCCACAGCAGGACACCTGAGCGCACGGCGTGCGTGAGGCCGCTGGCGCGAAAGGAAAGGCGGCTGAGGGCAATCAAGACCAGGAAGACGGCGAGCGGCGCGCCGTGCGGCTCACTGCTGCCGAAGATGAGAACGGTGCCGGCGAAACAGAGTGCGGCCCCGGCGATGAGGATGGAGCGCGCGGAGCGGTCGCGTTTACTGAGCGTGAGCAACAAGGCGGCGATGGCTGTGAAACTGAGCAGGGCGCCATCGTCCGTGAGGATGCTATCGAGTTCGTAGGCGCGGGGGAAGACGCGCTTGGCGCCCGCGACCATGATGAGATCGCGGAGCATGGGCAGCATGTGGAAACTGAAGTACGCGCAGATGGCGATTGAGAGGGCAGTGCAACCGGTGGCGATTCCGGCCCAGCGGAGGCGGGTTTGCGGGCGGCAAAGGGCGAATGCGCCGATGAGGAAAACGGCCGCGCCGAAGAAGGTGATCTTCAGGAAGAAGAGGGCCACCAGCAAGAGGCCTGTCGAGAGGCCGCCGAGGAAGTCGCGCGACTTGGCTGGGCGGAGACGTTCGGCAACTCCTTCGAGCATGATGAGCGCGAGCGCGACATAGCCATAGCGGTTGTAAGTGGTGGCGGGGCTGGTGAAGAGCGGGGAATGTCCGAGGGGATAGGGCGCGACGGCCAGCAGAACGATGGCGAGGCAGAAGAGGGCCGCGGGTACATCGGGGAGGCGGCGGCGGGTGAGGAGATAGGCCCATATTCCTGACCCGATTCCGACCAGCGCCTGGCCATAGGCGAAGCCCTGCGCGCCGCCATGCGAGAGCAGCAGGCCGCACACGGTGGGCAGGTAGACCAGCACGCCCATGAAGCTGTAGAAATCGATGTGCGGGCGCTGGCCGTTCAGCAAGCGCCACGCGCCATCGAGAGGCATGAAGGCGTCGGGCGTGAAGACCTGGAAGCCGCTGAGGCCGATCCACGCGCGCAGGAGACACACGGCGGCGATGACCAGGAACAGGGCCGCATGCGCGGTCTTGAATTTCAGCAGCGGATAGCTCCAGAAATTTTCGATGCGTGTGGCCCAGAGCAGCAGGCGTTCGGAGAGGGGTGCGGGCGCGAATCCGCGCGGGGTGCCGGTGACGGTCCAGGAGACGGTTTCGAGGTTGGGCGCGAGGGGCTCTTGGAGGGTACCGGGCTTCATTCCTCCCGGTAGTGGCGGGCGGGAAACGTTTTTCTCAGAGAGCGGTGAGCTTGGGCTTCTCATACGTATCGTCTTCACCGGGGTAGCGGAGCTGCTTCTCAAAGCGGCCGGACTGTTTCGCGAGCGCCCAGATCAGGCTTTCTCCGGCGGGAACGGTGGTGGGCGAGGAGGCGAAGACGGGGTCGCGGTAGGCGTGGCTGGCGGAAGCGAGCTTCCAGCCTTTCTCTGTGAACATTTGCAGCACGTCATTCAGGAAGAGCACGTTGATCAGATTGTAGTGGAGCAGAAGCGTGTGGCGGGGGCTGCGGCCGATGCATTCGCGCGCGAGGCCGTCGTAGTAATGCGCGCGGTCCAGCAGGTGAGCCAGGTAGGGTGCGCGAAAACGGCTGATGTCGTAGGCGGGGTTGGCTGTGAGGCGCTGGCGGAGTTCGGCGTCGTAATACCAATCGGAGGCA
>JBBROT010000285.1:0-5068 GCA_038229155.1 Bryobacterales bacterium
GGGCACGGCGCTGTTTGGCAGCCGCAACAAACAATGACCGTCGGGTGGTCTTCCCCCCTGCCCCCCGCGCCGACGGGAGTGGCCGATTACGCCAGCACCCTCTTTACAGAACTGCGGAAACATGGCCGGATCAATACTTCTACCGATACTTCAGATCTTCCGGTATATCACATAGGTAACAACCGGCTTCACAGGCCTATGCATGACGCGGCATTGATCCGCCCCGGAGTGGTTGTGCTGCACGATGCCGTGCTTCACCATTTCTATTTGGGTTCGTTCCCTCAAAATGAGTACCTCGACGAATTCACCTATAACTACGGTGAGTTTGCCCGCGTCGAGGCCGAATGGCTCTGGCGGGACCGTTCCCTCTCCGCCCAGGATCCGCGCTACTTCAATCGTCCCCTGCTGCGGAGAATAACGGCAAGTGCACAGGCTGTCATTGTGCATAATCCGGCGGCCGCCCGCGCCGTTCGCGAACACGCGGCGCTGGTTCCGCTTCGCGAAATCCCCCATTTCTACGAGCCTGTCCCAACCCCGTCGGCCGACCGGATTGCCTCGTTCCGCCGCCGCATCGATGCCCCCCAAAATGGGTTCGTTTTTGCAACTTTCGGGTTTCTCCGCGAATCGAAGCGCCTGATTCCCATTCTCAAAGCGTTCCACCGGCTCCACCGATTGCAGCCCGCGACCCGCCTCCTGATTGCCGGCCAGTTCGTTTCTAAGGATTTGGAAAAAGGCGCGCGCGACCTTATAGAACGCCCCGGCGTTCGCCTCCTCCCGCACCTGCCGCAAGAAGTTTTCGATGTGGCCGCCGCCTCAGTGGATTGCTGCCTGAATCTTCGGTATCCGTCGGCCGCGGAAACTTCTGGAATCGCCGTGCGTCTGATGGGCGCCGGCAAACCGGTGGTGGTCACGGAAGGCGAAGAATGGGCACGATTTCCCGCGGAGGCCCTGTTCCGCATCCCAGCGGGCGCGGCGGAACCGGAAGCGCTGTTCCAAGCCATGGCCGCGCTGAATTTTCGCCCCGATCTGGCGCGCCAAATGGGGGTACAAGCGGCGCTACACATTCAGCGATATCATTCTTTATCCGCAGTTGGAACCGGGTATTGGGATTTTCTGTGCCACACCTACGCCTCACGTTGACAGTTCTTCTCGCCATTGCGGCCCAAGCGGCCATGGTGACCCAACTTCACGTGCTGGTGCCCATGCGCGATGGCATCCATCTGGCAACCAATATTTTCCGGCCAAGCGTCGCCGCCCCCCTCCCCACCATTCTGATCCGCACGCCGTATGGCAAGGGAGTCGAGCCCACGCCCACGTATCAATCCTTTGTGGATCACGGGTACGCGGTGGTGGTTCAGGACGTTCGCGGCCGGCACGAATCGCAAGGCATATTTTCCCCGCTCGGCCAGGAGCCTGGCGATGGCGACGACACACTGAACTGGATAGCCAAGCAGACGTGGTCGAACGGCAAGGTGGGGATGCAGGGCGGCAGTTACCTCGGAATCACGCAGTGGAAGGTTGCCCCGCTCAATAACCCGCACCTGAAGGCCATGTTCCCCTGGGTATCGGGCGATGACGATTATCGCGACCGCTTCTATTCCACCGGCGGCCCCATGAAGTTGGGTCACCGGCTGCTTTGGATTCAGGAAAACATGCGCGATTACGAGCTGCCGGAAGCGGATTTTCACCGCTACATCTGGACGCTTCCCCTGCGCCAGGCCGACGCCGCAGCGACGGGTCGCAGATCTCAACTGTTTCAGCAGGCGCTCGACCATCCCGATTACGACGCCTACTGGCAGGCACTCAGCGTTCAACGGCAGCTCAAGAACGTCACCGTGCCGGTTTTTTCGGTGGGCGGGTGGTACGACAACTACGTCGAAAGCGACCTGGACGCTTTCACGGTTCTGCAAAAGGTCAATCCGTCGAACCGCATTCTCATCGGGCCTTGGCCTCACAATTTCGCCAGATTCGAAGGTGTGGATTACGGGCCGGACGCGCGCGTTTCGCTCAGCCGTATCCAACTGGAGTGGTTCGATCAATGGCTGAAGGGTAAAGAGCCCTCCGCCGCCGCGCCCCACGCTCCCGTGCGGATTTTCATTATGGGCGCGAACCAATGGCGCGATGAAAACGAATGGCCCATCGCCCGGACGCAAACCACGCGCTTCTATCTGGACAGTACCGGCCGAGCGAATAGCCTGAATGGAAACGGCGAACTCACCAGTCAACAGCCCGTGCATTCCCACCGGCACGACCCTCCGGATACGTACATCTACGATCCGCACAATCCGGTCTTAACCCACGGCGGGTCAGTCTGCTGCACACCGAGCTTGTTTCCCTGGGGACCGCTCGATCAGCGCATCATTGAAAAGCGCGATGACGTGCTGGTCTACACCAGCGCTCCGCTCACGGCGGATATTGAAGTGACTGGCAATATACAGGTGATGCTTTTTGCCTCCTCGTCCGCTCCCGATACCGATTTCAGCGCCAAGCTCGTCGACGTGTTTCCCGACGGCGTAGCGCGCAATCTGACCGACGGCATGTTGCGCGCGCGCTATCGCAACTCGCTCTCGAAACCCGAATTCTTGAAGCAGGACGAAGTCGCGAAATTGAAGATAGATGCCGGCGTGACCAGCAATCTGTTTCGCAAGGGGCACCGCATCAGGCTCGAAATTTCAAGCAGCAACTTCCCGCGCTTCGACCGCAACCCGAACACAGGACGCGCCATCGCCGATGAGGTGGAACTCAAGCCCGCGAAGCAAGTGGTGTACCACGATCGCAAGCACGCCTCTTATCTGCTGCTGCCGGTGATTCCGCAAGAGCGCAAAAATGAGACGCTTTTCCACGCGCCGGTGCGAGCGCAAGCCCAAGCCCAGCAATTGACGCCAACCCACCGGGCGCGCTAACGTGGCAAGTAGCCGGAATGTTGTAGCGGTGCGGTAGCCAAGTGGTAAGGCCAAGGTCTGCAAAACCTTTACTCGGGGGTTCGATCCCCCCCCGCACCTCCAATAAATTCTGCTGATTAGCTGGGGTGAACCCGGTGACCTGATCGCGGGTGCCACCGCGACCGCGCTGCTGTTAGGGGAACTTTATTAATCCACACTATCGCCGCTGTTTATTCTTCTTGTAGATAGAGTCACGGTTATCAACTTCGGTCACGATGAGCGTTTCATTCGGGAAATCGAAAAAGAATAGTACTCGATACTTTCCGATGCGCGTCTTGCGCTCATTCTTCTGGTAGCCATGCGCCAGCTCCGACAGTCCGAGCGCAAAGGGATCTTCGGCCTGAACGATTCGTTCCAATTTATTTTCAATTAATCGAGCGGTCTTACTGTCATCCCGCTTTAGCTTCTTCAAGAACTGCTCCGCTGGTTGAGATAAACCAGGTAGCGGAGTTGTTTCATCGGACCCGAATGCGCGTGAAGTTGCCGCCCGCATATTCGCGGCGGGCGTCAGTAAAGTGCTGCTGAAACCACTCCTCACTTTCCTCTAGGTCATTGCCGATATCCGCGTCGGGAATTGCCGCGGGATTGCGGATGCTACGTGCCGCATAGTCCGCAGCTGCTTGAGTCTTCCGCTTCCTGGCGTGTGGCTGCGGTGGCGCAAAAGGTTTGGTCCTCAGCGATCGATGCGATGAACTGGCCATCCGGCATCTGTTGAGACACGATTGCGTAGGATTCGCGGGTTAGTGGATGCACCCTCTTTTTCACCGCGCTATCCTGTGAGGAAGTGCTTCTGCGCGTTGTTCGGGTGGCCATGTCTGCGAGTGCTCCTGAAGCCATTCTATCGACCCCTCTCAGAATCTTGCGTAAATACTGGTTCGTTTCATTGGGAAAGTGGCCCCGCCACTGTGTGTGGAACTAACTGGCTACGCAGCGGTCCACGTGGCCCATACCCGCCGCACCTCCAAGTTTCCCATGAGCAATGCGGTAAAATCCAAACCACATGAAGCTCTTTCTTACCCTTACCGCGCTTTCCGCTTTTGCCCTTTCCGCACAGACTAAAAAAATTGTAATCGCCAACGCCGATCCGCAGATGCTGCAAATGCTATCGTCGGCATCCACTAAAGTGCGGCTGGTCTCCGCAACCCCAGCCACCCTGATGCACGAGCTTGCGGATGCCGACGCCTTCATCGGCGAGCCGACTCCGGAGATGGTTCGCGCGGGTAAGAATCTGAAGTGGGTTCAAATCATGTCCGCCGGCGCGGAGCGAGTGCTCTTTCTCTCGGGCGGGAATGACCTGCGCGATAGCGATATCGTGCTCACGAATAACCGCATTGTGCAGGGCCCTGAAATCGCGGACCACGCGCTGGCGCTGCTGCTGAGCCTTTCGCGTGGCCTGAACAATTTCATCGGCGACCGAAAGACCGAAACATGGGACCCGCGCAATTATCACGGCATCGAACTGAACGGCAAGACGGCGGTGGTGATCGGCATGGGCGGCATCGGTCAACAGATCGCGACGCGCGCCTGGGCCTTCGGTATGAACGTGATCGGTGTGGACCCGCAGGATTACCCGATCTCTCCCTTCGTGAAGCGCATGGTGAAGCCCGATCAGTTGGACGATGTGCTGCCCGAAGCCGACGTGCTCTTCATCTCCGCTCCGCACACGGAGCAGAGCCACAAGATGGTGGGGCCGAAGCAGTTTTCACTGCTCAAGAAAGGCAGCTACTTCGTCGCCGTCAGCAGAGGCGGCGTGTATGACATGCCCAGCCTGGTGAAGGCGCTCGACGAACAACGGCTTGCCGGTGCCGGCGTGGACGTTGTCGATCCGGAGCCGTTGCCGAAGGGCCACCCGCTGTGGAACTTTAACAACGCCATCATCACGCCGCACATTGCCGGACGTTCCGACCGCGACCGTGGCCGCATGGTGAACACCATCAAGGAAAATATCGCGCGCTTCGCCGATGGGAAGCCGCTGCTGAACGTGGTCAACAAACAGCGTGGTTTTTAAGGCGGCGGTATGAAGCCGTTTGCTCTGCTGTTGGCGCTATCCTCGACGGCTTTCGCCATCGACGATGTGAAGACGAACGTGCTCCAGAACGGGATGAAAGTTCTGGTGCAGGAAGACC
>JBBROT010000286.1:0-5045 GCA_038229155.1 Bryobacterales bacterium
GCAATGCAGGGATGTAACTCGAGCGCCGACTCAGTGGCCGGGATTGCGGGAGTTCAAACTCCCGCTCTCTTCACCAGCTATCCTGGCAGAAGGCGAAAAATCCCAGGGGGCCGGGGACAGAGTCCCCGTTTTACTGGAGTGACAGAATCCCTGAGCACTTAGAGGGACATTATCGCTGAGCTACAACAACCCGGGGTATGAGGAGCCGCATGCCACGACCTTGCTCTGGGCATTCAGACATGTACCGCCCGGCTCCGGAAAGGTCATCTACGCTTAGTTACCATCGACAGAAAAGTTTCGCAGCGGGGCCTTGCCGGAACCAGCGGACTCCGGTATCGTGGTTCCGTGAAGCTTGCCGCAGTGGACATTACGATTAGGGCGGCAGCGGCGATTTCAATTATCGCCGACTCCGCCTGACCGGTCCCGCGCAAGCGAATTATTTTTATTCACTTTCAGTAAAAGGACCCCAGGCAACAGTTGTTGTTTGGGGTCCTTTTTTGTTTATCGAGGCAAGCCAGGAGAAAACGAAATGCGGCAAACCATTTACGTCTGGGTTCAAGATGAGCCGGGCGCTCTGATGCGCGTAGCGGGCATTGTCACCAACAAGGGCGCGAACATTATTGAACTTACCGTTCGCCCCGATCCGGATCAACCTGGAACGGCCCAAATTGTGATTTCCGCGGAAATAGCGCCACGTTTGAGAACCCGCGTGCTGTGCGAAATGAACCGCCTGGTGCAGGTTTTGCGGGCAATCGATGTTTCGGGCGACAGCGCCGCCTAAAACTTTACGGCCCACGCGGTACTTGGGTTGGGGGCCAGCAATTTGCGGGCCTCAGTCTGCCTTGTTGTGCGGTGTTCTTCGTCCCAATCGAGACGCAGTTTGCTCCGCAAAGAAACATTTCCCAGGATGCTGGTGGCCGACGAACGAACGCACGTTTCAATTTCACTATTTGGCTTCTTTCGCGTGCGCACGCAATCGACAAAATTAGCCCAATGGAGGGGATGGGGATCGGTAACGCGTTGCATCTCGAAAGGCTGAAGATCGGAACCCGCCTCCGGGGTAAGCCGGCATACAGTTCGATCCACGTAGAGCGTACCGCGCGTTCCATGAAAGCTCACGCCCATCAGGCGGCTTTTGGTGGCTTCGGTGTTGTTTGAGCGATGCTCCCAGGTAGCGATAAAGCCGGGGTATTCATAAACCACTTGCAGAGTGTCGGGAGTCTCGGTATCGTCCTCAAACCAGTACTTACCGCCAAGCGCCGCAATCGAAGTGGGCATCTGCTCCGCGAAAGCCATCTGGACGATGTCGATCATATGCACGCCCGAATCGGTAAGCTGGCCACCGGCGTAATCCCAGAAAAAACGGAAGTACGAATACGCATTGGGATAGACTCCGAACCGGTTCGCGTTGAACGGCCGCGCCGGTGCCGGCCCTTGCCACATTTTCCAATCGAGGCCGGGCGGTGGCGCGCCATCGGCAGGCCTCCCGATTCCCGCACGCGGCTGGTTGCTATAGATCCATGTCTTGCACATGGCGACCTTGCCTAGCGTGCCGTCGCGGACCATTTCACATGCTTTCTGAAAGTGCTGCCCGGAGCGTTGCCACGTGCCTGCCTGCACAATGCGGTTGTAGCGGCGCGCCGCGGCAACCATGGGCCAGCCATCGTCAATCGAAACACAGGTCGGCTTTTCCACGTACACGTCTTTTCCCGCTTTACAGGCTTCGACTGTGATGTAAGGGTGCCAGTGATCGGGGGTGGAAATGCAGACAGCGTCGATTGAAGGATTTGCCAGAATCTCGCGGAAATCCGCGGTTTCCTTAGGTTGATGGCCCCCCTTGCGGGCGATGGCTGTTGCGCGCTCCAGGTTCGGCTGGTACACGTCGCAAATGGCGCTTACCGCGACGCCTTTCTGTTGCATGGCTGCCCGGAGGTTGTCCGTGCCCATGGTGCCCACGCCGACAAAAGCGACGGAGATGCGGTCATTCGCGGCAATAGCCCGGCCGGTTTGAGTAAGGGCCGCAAGGGTACCCGCCGCCGCATGCTTGAGGAAATCACGACGATCGTTGGAGGAGTCAGCCATGCATAAACTTTACATCAACAAGGAAGTGGTCACCCGCGTTCCTCCAACTCCAGCGAAAGCGTCGAGGCGGGAATCTGGCGGAAGCCGCGCGTGAGTACGGCCAGATAAATAGCTCCGATAAATAGCCATACAAAACCGGCTACTTTCGCTTTCCCGCTCAAGCTCATCCAGAGATAACCGCAGGACAGCGCGCCGAATGCGGGAAACAGTAAGTAAGAAAAGATCTGAGTTCCCTGGCGCTTGCGCAGGCGTACGAAGAAGTGCCGGATGACACTGAGATTCACCAGGATAAAGCCCGCAAAGGCACCGAAATTCAACAGTTCCACAGCTATTTCAAAGCGCAAGAAAATGGAACCCAGAAGAGTAAAAGCTCCCATCACGTAGATGCCGCGCGTTGGGGTCGCATATTTCGGGTGCAGGTGAGCGAAGATGCGGCTGGGCAGCATACGGTCCCGCCCCATGCCGTAGAGCAGGCGGGAGGCCCCAGCTTGGCCGGTGAGTGCGCTGGCTAAGCCTGCCACAAGAAGCACGATGGTGAGGGACAGAAACATCCACGTACCGCCGAGCTTGCGGCCGATATCGAGAATTGCTGTATCCGGATCGGGAAAGGCCTGTGAGTGCGGCCACACAAGCGCCGCCAGATACACGGTGACAAAGCAAATCGCCGTCTGCAAAATACAGACCGCGATGGTGGCGATGGGAATGTCCCGCACAGGGTCAACGGTATCTTCAGCCAGCGTCGAAATCGCATCGAACCCGATGTAAGAGAGAGCAGCTACACCGGCGCCCAGCATCAGGGGCCGGAGGGCGAACGTTTGCGGCGAGTAAATCACCGAACTATTCAGCAATCCGCCAACGCCATATGCATCGACGACAAACCTGACCGCCAAAGCAACGAAAGCAACAGCGCAAAGCACCATGATCGCCATCATGATTTCTCCCGCCCGGGCAGTGACGCGGATTCCGGGGATATTCACAAGGGTCAGGGCTACAGAAAACAGCACAGCCCACACCCCATACGGCACAATCGGGAGAATCCGATGCGCTGTGAGTGCAGCGTAAATGATGCTTACCAGCGGTATCAACAGGTAATCGAGGATCATGGCCCACCCTGCCAGGAACCCGGCGTTTTCATTCAGTGAGCGCCTGACGTATGTATAAGTTGAGCCCGCGGAAGGGAAAGCGCCGGCCATCTTTCCATAACTTGCCGCTGTAAACAGAACAGCCACCATGGCCACCAGATAGGCGAGTGGCGCATAGCCGTTCGAAAGTTTTTGAACGATGCCGTAAACCGGGTAGGGCGCGGTGGGGCCCAGGATGACCAGGCCATAGATCACCAGATCCCGGCGCGAGAGTACGCGCTTTAGCCTGGGTGCGGCATCGCTCACTTTCCGCCTCGCAGGCTCACCGCGGAAGCGTCGATCCCGGAGAACACGGTCGCGAGCGGCAATGTCGCCGCGCCAATCAGCGCGGCATCTCCACCGAAGACGGAGGGACGGATCAGGCGGTGGTGTTTGCCGGGAATCTCGCGCTCATCAGGGAGTTGCTGCCGCAGTATCGGCTCCACTTCGCGCCACGCCTCGGTGATGGCGGCGTCTACCACGATGGCGTCGGCGTCCAGAGCCCACACCATATTCGAGATACCAATGCCGAGCGACCGCGATACACCGGCAATGATCTTCGAAGCCACGGGATCATGCGCAGCGGCAAGCTCCGCGATCCGGCGGACGCGGGCCGAGGTATCGCCGGAACTTGCCTGGCGCTTGTTGCCGCTCAGTTCGGCATAGAGCCGGCAAACTACGGGGTTCGCGATCAGGCTTTCCAAGCAACCAGGCCTGTCATGACGTTCTTTGCCCGGAACGGCCTCAATCACCATCTGCCCGAATTCACCGGCCGCCATGTGAGGGCCGGCGTACAAATGACCATCGAACAGAATTCCCATCCCGACACCCTCGTCCACTTTCACAAAAAGGAAACAACGGCGGCTGACAACATCCGTCAAGCCGTAGGTGTATTCAGCCAGCGCCGCGGCCCGTACATTGTTCTCCAGCTTCACGGGTTCTTTTAAGCGTGCTTCCAGATAAGTGCGCACGGGAACATGATGCCAATCCGCGCGGCTGCCGTGCACCAGCAGGCCCGCCTCGCTGTTCACGATGCCGCGGGCGCAGATACCGATTCCGGGAAGACGGTCACGGCCCAGTTCCTTGCTGAAATCCCGGAAGGAATCCGCTATGCAATTCATTGTTTCCGTCGCGCTTGAGGGCGTGCGGAACCGGTGCGTGTGCACAATGCGTCCGCGCAGAGTGCTGATGGCACAGCGTGTTTCCCAGTTTTGAATTTCTGCTCCGAACACCATGCGGCGCTGGTCTAAAGCCAGGCGCCGGCCCGGACGGCCGCCTGTCGAATTTTCCGCACCGTCTTCGCGAACCAACCCTTCATGCAAAAGGTCCGTGACGATGCGGGATATGGCTCCTTCGGATAGCCCGCTCTGGCGAGCCACGTCCGCTCGCGACAGGTAGTCATTGTGCTGCAAGAGCGAGAGGACAGCGGCACGATTCGCCCCTCGGATTTCAGGCGGACGAAGGATCCGTTTCGAAGACACGCGGGGAACCGCCATCGTCTACCGAAGATCTCCCCAATTCAAGATGCCGCGCTGTTCCGGCAACTGGTGAGAACGGGCAAACCCGTTGCGCACCTGCTGTGTCCGCTCAAACCAATCTTCCATCGGCAATTGCAGTTCGCGGTAAATCAAATAAGACATGTCCACCGTTCTATCGGGCAGGTGATCCTTCACAGCGTCCACCTGATGAAGGAAGCGCCTGCCGTTGGCCTCTGCTACCCTGGGCAGCCAACTCTTGGACCATGTCTCCACAGCGTCACGATACGCCAGATTGCGCGCCTGCCGCATTTGCTGCGCCAGCCCCAGAACTCTATCTAATGCTGCAAGTGCTTTCTGAGGCGAA
>JBBROT010000287.1:0-5013 GCA_038229155.1 Bryobacterales bacterium
GTAATTGGAAAAGTTGTCGCCGGCTCGACGTCTGGCACAGCAGCGGATCCAGCGGGAACGGGATTCATCGACATCTTCGTTAGGCCGCTCAAATCGGAGTACGCCATCTTGCTTCGCAGCAACTTTGATCTTCTCAGCCAAACGGAAAAAGACTATTACGAGGCTCTCCCGAAAGACAAGCCCCAATATGTTGAGCTTCTCAAAGCACGCCGTGCCTGGGCGGAAATACTTACTGTCGAAGGGCGGAGAAGCAAGCTTCTTGAAGGGATAACCAATGTCGGAACGGGCGTCATAGATCTCTTGAAAGCCAACAGCGATCAGATCGACAAAATCGCCAATCAGGCCTTCTTCGGAGTGGAAAAAACCATAATCTGGAATCCGGTGTTCGAAATTACGCCGGCTCCCATAACTCCCGCTACTTGGCACACCGGTCAATCCGCGCAGTTCCCGCTGTTTCGAATGGGCTCGCGCTGCTTTGACAACGTCTCTCCGGATCTCATAAAAAACATCGTCCCGGAGGAGATTCTTTGCGGAAGCGGTGCTGCCGGCACCACGATGGCAATCTTGAAATTAGAGCCTGCGGATCTGAACCAACTTGCGTACGTAATCGATGACTATTACGGCAAGCCTTCGGAACCGAGTTACCCGTTCAATATTCCGGCTACTATCAAAGTTTCCGTAAGTGGGATGCCTGCCACCGCGCCTCCCGCCCAAACAGTCGCTCTTGCGCAATGGGGAACCACCAATCATTTTCCGGTAGGGAAAGGGTCCAAGGGCAAGACTTTGAAAGTAACTTACTACGAAGCCACCGGCGCATTAAAAAGTGTCAAGTTCGGCTCTGACGCCCCTTTGAACAAAGCAGTAATCGACAGCCTGTCCACCTCCGCAAATTCCATTCTCGATGGCAAACTGAAAGCCGACGCCGCCGCCGGTGAACTCGCGAAACTAACCAAGCAACGGCAAATCCTGGAAGAAAAAGACAAGATCGCGAAGCTGTGCGTCTCCTTGGGAATATCCTGTAACAACTAACCGCCATGTCAACAGGAATCATTCCACCTATCCCGCAACGCGTGCCGGAAAAGCCCACCGCCGAAGCAGCGCCCGTCCTGCAACTCGCCTTGCCGGAACAAAAAAGCGAGCTGGATTCAAACCTCTCCTTCGATGTCCAGAAGCTCGCCTTCGAAACCGTCGGCAATATCGGCGCACAAATCCGAACCAAAATCGAACCGCTACTGGTCCGGGATAGCTCCAAAAAAGTCCAACTGATTTACCTGGATCGCATGTTGCGCGGCGGCCTCGATCTTCTCTCCGCCACCGCCAGCCAACTTGTCAATCTGACGGCTGCTTTCCAGAATGCCGGCCAAATTGCTACTGATGGCCTGACCGAATTTCACAAGGCGCGCCCCCGTCCCTCCGACATCCTCAACACAGACGAGGCCGTCATTGCCGATGCCCAAGCCGCTGCACCCGGGCCGCCCAACTTTTCTTTGAGCGGTCCACAATCGGCGCTGAATATCCTCGGATTGCTTGCCACGGAATCCCACTTTTTCGGTCGCGCTGTCACCATTCCGGAAGAGCCGTTCTTGCTCGAATTATCCGCCCAGTTGCGGCAACTCCCGAACGTCACCATCTTCCATCCGGCGCTTTTCACTCCTTGGTCCAAACGGGCGGCTTTCACCCTCCCGGCTTCCATCGAGACTGCGTTCGATTCCGTTATGGCTGCTCGCAATCAAGCGCTCCGGCCCGTGAAACGCCTCATGGCCGAGGCTGCCGCCTTGAAGCCTGACGACCCGCTCTACCTCGAAGTGCGCTTTGCCTCCGACCAGGCCCGTGAGCAATACGAATCCGCCGATTCGCTCCTCCGCGAACTGAATACCAGACTCTCCCAAAAGGACGATTCAGCCGGTGCGACCGGCATGCAAATGTTAGTACGTGCCGCCTCCATCGTCGATATTTTCGAAACTAGCGGAACCGTGACCTACTTGCTCCTCGCCCGCATGGAGGCTGCCGGCGGTGCCTACCGCGTGGTCCGAAGCCTTTCGCGTCTAATCTTCGGAGGCGACGGAGTGGATTATGCGGCCGGCGTAATTGCCAGTTTCGGTCTTTTCAATCTGCAGGGGCAACTGCTGGAATCCGGTATCGTAACCGAAAGAACCACTTTCCGCGCTATTCAAAAACCAGCGTTCTTCATGGACGTCCTTGCTCCCGCTGTCATTCTTATTGTGCTAATCCTTGTCCTGAGTTGGTTTCTATCGGGCAAAATCCGCAGTTAACTTTTCCAATAATTAATGGCAACATCGGTGGACACGAAAACCATGGCGGACATGAAATGGACTTTGGCGGAATTGCGGGACGAGGCGCGCCGCTATAAGCACGAATTGCGCGGCATGATGGTGAGATCCCGGGGTTTTGCGGCGCTCGCGGCCGGAACCGGAATCGATACTGAAAGCGGCAACGTTCTCGGCTTGGGCTATGGAGCGCGGCAAACCGATGGTGAGATGAGTGAGCCCACGCTTTCCGTCCGGATCTATGTGCGGAGCAAATTGCCGAAGTCGTCACTCGGGCCCGATGAAACCATTCCCTCCGAGGTCAACGGCGCACCCACTGAGGTAATCGCCGTGGGCGATTTGCGTTCCTATTCCAGGCCCGCCCAAGGCGGTTCTTCCGTGGGACATGTGCGGGTCACCGCCGGCACTCTGGGTTGCTTAGTGCGTAAGTCCGGCAGCAATGACTTATTCATCTTGTCCAACAATCACATCCTCGCGGACAACAATAACGGTGCCGCTGGGGATTTGATATTGGAACCTGGACCCATCGACGGCGGGACGAATCCCATTGCGGAACTTGCCGATTTCATCCCGCTGAAATTCGATGGCAGCATCAATCACCTGGATGCCGCCATCGCCCGCGTGCTCTTGCCCGGTGACGTCAGTTCCACCATTCGAAGCATAGGTTCCGTTCCCTCACAGCCCATGGAAGCTTCCATCTATCAATCCGTCAGGAAGTCCGGACGAACTACTCTGCACACTGTAGGAGTTATCAAAGATATTTCGGCCGACATCAACATGCGATACGAGAGCCAAATCGCCGTGTTCGAGGACCTGATCGCCATCCAGGGGCTCGGGGGCGCATTCAGTGACAATGGCGATTCGGGCTCATTGATTGTTGACGGCGTGACCAGAAGACCGGTCGCCCTTTTAGTGGGCGGCGGATCGTCTGCCATCACCTTCGCGTGCCCCATTCGCCCTGTTTTGAATCGCTTCGCTGCTGAAATTGTAGGAGAACCGTCTTAGTGCCGCGCTTGCCTGGAAAGTGGAATAGCAGGATAATCGGCTTATGAAGTTCAAAGCAAGCGAACTTAGTGACCTGAAACGCGAGGCTAAGCGGCAGTTGGGAAGCGTTGACGGTGTCCAAGGATTCGGTGTAGGCGATCAACGGTTGCTCGCCTATGTCCGCAATCGAGAATCCGCATTGAAGTTGCCCACATCCTTTCAAGGCGTTGAGTTGGAAACGGTCGTCACCGGGGACGTCAGTTCCCAGGTGTCCGATTTAAAAATCTAAAACCCAAGCGTCTCCTTCAACCCCCGCACCCGGTCCCGCGCCACCGCCAGTTCACTCGCCTTCTCATCTTTCAACCGCACCAGCGCCCCGCCTCCAAACCACGAATCAGTCTCCAATATCCAAGCCAGATTCACAATCGTCGCCCGATGAATCCGAAAAAAGTTCCTCGGATCCAAATTCGTCTCCAGTTCCGCAATCGTGTGGTCCACCATATAATTCTTGGGCTTAGTCGCGGCATAAGTCACCTTGTCTTCCGCGAAAAAATGCGTCACGCGCGCCAGTTCTACATACTGCACCTTCTCCCCCACCCGCGACGTCGCAATGCGATCCGGAAACGCCGCCGTCTCCTTCTGCGCCAATGCCGCCGCAAGCTTCCGCATCAACTCCGACGCATCCGGCCGCGCCTCTCCCACACGCAGCCGCTCCAGCTTTTTCAGCGTGCGGCTCAACTGGTCCTGGTCCACCGGCTTCACCAGGTAGTCCACCGAATTCACCTCGAACGCCTTCAAAGCGTACTGGTTATAGGCCGTCGTGAAGATCACCGTCGGTTGCCGGTCCAGCATCCCCAACATCTCAAAGCCGTTCATCCCCGGCATCTCGATATCCAGAAACACCACGTCCACCTCGTTCGAAGAAAGCCACGCAATCGCGTCCACCGGATCTTTACTGGTGCCCACCACACTGATCCGCCCGCTCTCCGTCAGCAGCCGCGAAAGCCTTCGCAGCGCCAGCTCTTCATCGTCCACCAGAAACGCGCGAATCATAACGCCGCCCCCACCCTCATGGCATCGCGTTTTTCATCAGCACTCGCCAGCCTCGCCCCACTCGGCAGATGCAGCGCAACACGCGTCCCGCCCGATTCCCGTGTCTCGATCGTCAGCGAAGCCTCCGCCCCGAACAATACCTCCAGCCGGTTCTGCAGCAACTCCAACCCATGCCCGGCCTTCAAATGTGCCGCCGTCAAGCCCGGCCCATCGTCAATCACCTCCACCACCGCGTGCCCGTCCCGCTCCGTCGCCCGCACCTCAATACGCGCGCCTTCCCGCTGAGGCGACACCGCATACTTCACACTGTTCTCCACCAGCGTTTGCAGCGACATCGGCGGCACCCCCAACTCACTCAACCGCGCCGGAATCTCAATCGCGAACCGCAACCGCGCGCCGAACCGGGCCTGCTCAATCTCCAGGTAATCCCGCACAATCTTCGCCTCAAGCGACAGCGGCACCAACCGCGATTGGTTCGCGTCCAGCGAAAATCGCAGCAGCGCCGCCAAGCGCTCCACCATGCCTTCCGCCGCCGCCGGATCCTCCCGGATCAGCGCCAGTATCGAGTTCAACGTATTAAACAAAAAGTGCGGCTGCACCCTCGATTCAAGCGACGTTAGCCGCGCCTCCGTCGCCACCTGCCTCAGCTTCTCCGCCGCCTCGTCCCGCGCCCTCAAATCCGCCGTCA
>JBBROT010000288.1:0-5005 GCA_038229155.1 Bryobacterales bacterium
ACCCGAAGTGCCGACGCCGTAGCTCTATGAGATCGGCCCTATGAGATCGGCTCACATTCTCATCGTCGATGACGAACCCGGCATCCGCCAGTCTCTTCGAGGCGTGCTGGAAGACGAGAGCTATCAGGTATCGGTTGCCGAATCCGGCGAGGCCGCGCTGGCCCTGCTGCCCGAACACACGTACGATCTGATCTTTCTCGATATCTGGCTACCCGGTCTCGATGGCCTGGAGACGCTGGCGCGCATTCAGGAGATTCCGTTCCCGGAGCGCCCGCACGTGATCATCGTTTCCGGCCATGGTTCCATCGAAAGCGCTGTTCGCGCCACCAAACTGGGTGCCTTCGATTTTCTGGAAAAGCCGCTCTCGGTGGACAAGCTCCTCATCGTGGCCAAGAACGCGCTGGAGCAGCGGCGGCTGCTGATGGAGAACAGCCGGCTCAAAACCGACACCGATGCCAGGTACCGCATCATCGGCGAAAGCGTTCCCATGAAAGCCGTTCGTAAGCAGCTTTCTCTAATGGCAGGCACCGATGGCCGCGTGTTGATTTAAGGAGAAAGCGGCACGGGCAAGGAACTGGTGGCCCACGCCATCCACGCCATGAGCCCGCGTCACGGCAATGCGTTTGTCGAAGTGAACTGCGCCGCCATTCCGGAAGAGCTCATCGAGAGTGAGCTGTTCGGCCACAGCAAAGGCAGCTTCACCAGCGCCCATGAATCGAAGCCGGGCAAGTTTCAAAAAGCCGATCTGGGCACCATCTTTCTGGATGAAGTGGGCGATATGAGCCTGCGCACGCAAGCCAAAGTGCTCCGCGCTTTGGAAGAACAGCGCTTCGAACCCGTGGGTGCCAGCAACTCCATCCAGGTGGACGTGCGCGTCATCGCCGCCACCAACAAGACTCTCGAACACGAAATTGAAATCGGTAACTTTCGTGAGGACCTGTTCTACCGCCTGAACGTGATTCCCTTTCATGTCCCGCCGTTGCGCGAACGCCTGGAAGATGTGCCGCTGCTGGCGGATTTCTTCTTGCGCGAATTCACCAGCGCTTATGGCCGCAAGCCGAAGGAGCTCACGCCGCAAGCCTACGAAGCGCTGCGCGATCACCATTGGCCAGGCAATGTGCGCGAACTCAAAAACCTGATCGAGCGCATCGTGATCCTGAACCCGCAGGTCAGAATCGATGCCCGCCACATCCCGCTCACCACCAGTAAACGGGCCGCACCGGAACGCACTCCCGATCGCTTCGGTAGCCTGCAGGAGGTGCGCGAAACGGTGGAACGCGAATACATCCTGAAGAAGCTCGAAGAGACCGCGGGCAACGTTACCAGGACGGCTGAACTGCTAGGCCTTGAACGCAGCAACCTTTACCGCAAGATGAAAACGCTAGGCATTGAGCATGTGTAGCGCGTGATATTTCCGCAGCAGTTCATACATCACCACACCGCCCGCGGTGCCCACGTTCAGCGAATGTTTCTTGCCCAGCATGGGAATCCTGATGTGCCGGTCGGCGCGTTCGCCAAGATCCGGTGCCAGGCCGTCGCATTCGTTGCCGAACATCACCAGCACGGGGAAACGCGGCACCCATTCGAACAGATCCACCGCGTGAACGCTGGTCTCGATAGCGCAAATTTCCCAACCGTTCGCGCGCAAACGGTCCACCACGGGCACGGCTTCAGGGGCATGTTCCCACGGCACCGTTTCCTCCGCTCCCAAAGCTGTCTTGACCAAACCCTTGTGTGGGGGAGTACCTGTGTACCCGGAAAGATAAAGTTTCTCGATTCCCACTGCATCCGCAGTTCGAAAAAACGATCCAACATTGTAAAGGCTGCGGATATCGTCCAAAAGAACCGCAACCGGCAGTTGGGCGATTCCGTCATAACGCTCAGCAGCCGCCGTTGCCTGGTAGGGTAGCTGTTCGTTCATTGGTAACCTATGAGTGTAGAGAATGTAGTGGCGAATAAAGTGAGTTCCGTAAATCTTTCCATCGTAATTCCGATTCACAATGAGGAGCACAGTATTCTGCCCTTGTATGACCGGCTTACGGCGGTGCTGATCGGTCTACGGCGCCCTTATGAAATTCTCTTTATCGACGATTCCTCCACTGACCGCAGTTTTGAACTTCTGGCCAATCTGGTTCAGACCGATCCGCGTTTGAAGGTGCTGCGGTTGCGCCGTAACTTCGGCCAGACCGCGGCTTTGTCCGCCGGCTTCCATGAAGCCAAGGGCAAGATTATCATCGCGATGGATGGCGACCTGCAGCACGCGCCGGAAGATATTCCGGCTTTGCTCGCCAAGATCGATGAAGGTTACGATATCGCCAGCGGCTGGCGCAAAGAGCGCATCGATAATCCAGTCACGCGCAAAATTCCTTCGCGCATCGCCAACTGGCTCATGTCCCAAGCTTCGGGCGTGAAGCTTCGTGACTTCGGAACCACATTCAAAGCCTACCGGGCCGAGGTGTTGAAAGACGTTCATCTCTACGGCGAATTGCACCGGTTCATTCCCGCCCTGGCCAGCTTCTATGGCGCGCGCGTGGCCGAAGTGCCCATCCAGAACACGCCCCGGCTATCGGGCGATTCTCACTACGGGCTGAGCCGCACATTCCGCGTGTTGTTCGATATCGTCACCATCCGTTTCCTGCTCCGCTACTTCACGCGCCCCATGCATTTCTTCGGCAGCTTCGGCCTGTTCGGCCTGAGCGTGGGCGGTTCCATCCTGGCGTATTGCGCTGGCGTCAAATTGTTCCAGGGCCGCGACATCGTCCAGGAGCATGGCCCCTTGATGATCGCGGGCAGCCTGCTACTGGTGACCGGCGTCATGATGTTTTCCACCGGCCTGATCGGCGAACTCATGATCCGCACCTATTTCGAAAGCCAGGGCAGAAGGATTTACGCCATTCGCGACGTGCTCACGCAGAAACGCCGCAACGTGGTCGATGAACCTCGCTAGCTCTTAAAACGGGCCGGCCCTCTGCCAGCGGTCTTCGAACAGCCCCTTCATCGCTTCGCCCATGCCCTGGTGATCGAACACGACAGACGTCCACAGCGTCCTGCTCACCACCGGATCCAAAAGCGCCACCAAGCCCCGTTCGCCATCGAACAGTGCCAGCTTCAAAGGTAGGCTCTCGGCTTGCCGCACATCGATCCCCACATGCGCAAACTCGCGAAGCTGCTGAATGTGGCGCGCGTCCAGGGTTCCCGCTTCAATCAATAGCCGGCAGGAAACACCGCGCAGCGCCGCCTCTTTCACCATTCGCTCTTCGAGCGGGTCCACGGCGTAAGGTGGCCGCGAAAACTCCAGATACTCCCCCGTCACGCCACGCAACATTTCCCTGTATTCCACCGCCGTTTGAGCCGGCTCGGAAACAATGCGCAGAAAATCCAGCGTGCCTCGTCCGCCCTGTCCACCGGCATACACGTTGCGCAGGTCGTCGATCACGGCATCGGCGACGCGGCCTTGATCGGTCAGCTCATGCTCCAGCATCTGTCTCTTGCGCGCCAGATAGCTGGGGATGGCCAGACTCGGCTCCACTGCGGAAAACAGTTTGGTGCGTTCCTGCACCATCTGCGCGAAGCCCTTTTCCACCAAGCTGTCCAGTACTTCATAGATTTTCTGCCGCGGCACGTGTGAACGCGCCGCCAGCTCCAAGGCCTTGAAGCGCGAATGCCCCAATAGCACCAGGTAGGAACGCGATTCATAAGCGTTCAAACCAAGCTGCTGCAACCGCCTCCAGAAACGCTCAAAATCCAACTCCGCCAATTCTTGTGCCATTCGGTCCCTAATATCAATATCAAACTCCGGCACCGTGGGGGAATTGACTTATAAATGGATAAATCCTAGACTCCTGAATGGGTTACCCGAATTTTGGCGTCGCAATTAGAATCAACTTCCGTTGTACTGATCGCGCTCGCCGACGGCGATGCGCAATACCGGGATCAGGTGGCAGCGATCCTGCGCCCCGAAGAAGATTTGCGCCTGATGGAGGGCACACTTGTTCCGGACGATGCGTTCGCGGCCGTGGAACGGGAAACGCCTGACATCCTGCTTCTATCCGCCGTGGCCGATCATGCGGAGACCATCGCCACGCTGGATCGATTGCATTCTTCGAAGGGTAATACCAAAATCATTCTGCTGGTGTTGCTGGAGAGCCAGGAGTTTTTCGTTCGTGCCGTTCGCGCGGGTTGCCGCGGCATCCTTCACAAAGAGTCGCCGCCCGATCTCTTGCTGAAGTGCATTCGCAAAGTGAACGAGGGGGAGCTTTGGCTCGATCGCGCCACCACCGCCCAAGTGCTGCGTCAATTTACCGAAGAACAGCCGGCGCTTCGCCCCAAGGAACGCGATAACAAATCTACGCCGCTGAGTCCGCGCGAACGGGAAATTGTGGGGCTGGTAATTCAAGGTTTCAAGAACAAAGAATTGGCCGAAAAGCTGGTGATTAGCGAACAAACTGTAAAAAATCATATGCACAATATCTTCGACAAGCTGGGCGTTTCAGACCGCCTGGAACTTGCGCTTTACGTGATTCATAATCGCCTGCTGGACCCGTCGGCTTAAGTGCGCCAGCGGAAATTCACAACAATTTCACAACTGGAATCGATCCGATGTTTCCTTTTGGGAGTATGCTCAGCAAGGACTTAACTCACATGCGCACACTCCCGTCTCGTTTGCTTGCATTGGCTTCGTTTGCCCTTGCCGCCCCGTTTTTCCTTTCGGCCCAGACTGCCGAAACGGCCTATTTTCAGGGCACCATGCTTCCTTCGAATGAAACGCCCTCCATCACCGGATTCGATACCTCCGGCCTGGGTACCCTGGTGGCGCATGTGGTTCGGGATACATCGGGCAAGATCGTCTCCGGATCAGTGGATTTCTGGATCGATTACAAATATCCGCAGGCGCTTACCGCCACCGGTTTGCACATCCATAACGGCGTTGCGGGAGTGGCCGGCCCGGTGACTATCAACACCGGTTTGAACGCGGCAAATCCTTATGTGGATTCGACGGGTGTGG
>JBBROT010000289.1:0-4986 GCA_038229155.1 Bryobacterales bacterium
AAAGAACATCAGACACGTGGTCCAGACCGCGGCGCTACCGCCAAACCATGGCAGAATAATGCGAGCGATCAGCGGTTGAACCAGGAACAACAGGAATGCGCTCAGGAAGACGGCGACCGCGAACACAACCTGGCGTGTGCGAGGCAAATTGGATGATACTCTGAATCAGCGAAACCGCGTTTGTGAACCGCGCGCGCCACCGAGCGGTTCGCCAAATCCGCTCGCGCAAGTGCCTCCGCAGCGATAGCGCGCTCGCTCGCCCTAACTGCGCTGAAGTACGCATTGCGAACATGACGCTGAACAAGGCACCCATGGCGAGAATTTCCCTCATTGGAAGATATCCTTATTGTTGAGAACCGAGTTCGAGATTTCTGCGTCAGAAAGCCCATTTTGTACATAATTTCTTTGGTAACTCTTAAGGCTATCGATAATGGCAACAAGATACGGGGTTTGTGTGTTCATGGACCGGTGGTGAAGTCGGCTTACGACCTGGGGGTTCGTGGCGTGCTCCTGGTTTCCCGCTGGGCCCTCCTCCGTGGGGCGGCTCTCTAGTACCCGGAGGGCCAGCTCCAGCCGGGCCCGCGACATCGTGTCCACCGCCGGGAATGGGGACCGCCGCCGCTCCCGCCGCCCCCCAAAGTAACACCGATCGTTCCGCCAGGTGATTCACGTCGGTGAAGTCGTTCTTGCCTTTACGATAAACTGCTCAGCACCGTTTGGAACCTAACGTTACCGGTCATGGAGCAAAGCAAGTCAGCCGAAAAATCCTTCTGCAAAGAGCTGTGGCAGGTTCCGGCTGCCATGAACGACGCGGACAAGATCGACACCGTCTTGCAAAGGAAAATAGAAGAGAAGAACCTTCTCGAATCCATCGCACACCGGAAAGCGGCGAATCTCTTGGAGTTCCGTCTTTCGAACAAAGAACGGACTTCCGCTTTCCGGCTGAGTGGCGAGAAGATTCAATGTGGTGTCGGTCGCGGCAAGAAATCGGTCTGCTACTTCGATGCTGCCCGCCTCGGCATACCAGACCCACTGCGCTATGAGGTCACGTTTGGCAGCCTCTCGTTTTAGAATACGGGCCATCAGGCCGTTTTCCGGGATTTGCGCGCCTCGAACTGCTTAACGGCTTCCCGGCGAATGTCGTCCCAGTCTTCGCGGCGCATCTCCGTAAGTTCGCTGCTTCGAATGCCTTCCATCAGCATAGCTTCAAGCTTCTCTTGTGCCTTAAGCTTCTCGTCGTCGCGGATGAGATCGCGGACGTATTCGCTGACGCTGCTGTAACGGCCGGAGCCCACCTGGTCATCAACAAACTCTTTAAGCTGGTCTGGAAGAGAGATGTTCATCGTCTGCATTGGTGCACCTTGGACTTCTGGCTTTCACCGTACCACGGATGGCAAGATATGGCAATACTTGCCATGCGGCTTCTGAATCAGGTGAGCCGTAAACCAAGTGGTGCTTTGAGAAGGGCATGTCAACGCATCACAAAGACGTTATGTTGTACTATTCGCTTGCCCGCCGCGCGGGAACCCGGTAGGGCGAATTCATGGACTTGACGCTGCGCATCCCCGACGAATTGGTCGCCCACCTAGGCGGCGAAGCCGTTCATGACCAATTGGAGCGACGCGCCCTGGAAGCTTTCGCTCTCGAAGAGTATAAGGCCGACCGTATCAGCAAAGTCCAGTTGCGCAAGATGCTCGGCCTTGAGCGCATCGAACTGGATGGCTTCTTCAAGTCTCATGGCGTGTTCGACGACTACACCATGGAAGACTTCGAGCGCGAAGCGGAAGCGCTGACAAGCTTGGTGATTTGATCCCGATGCGGCTGGTTATCGCTGATACCAGCCCCATCAATTACCTGGTTCAGATTGAATATATTGATCTGCTTACCCGCATGTTTGAAAGGATTGTCCTCCCCACAGCCGTCCAGTCCGAACTTTCCAGCCCACGCGCGCCACTGCCCGTACGGCGCTGGATCGCGGCTCCTCCCGTCTGGCTTGAAATCCACGACACCGCCGGCCTGCCCCAGGTGTCCGGCCTGGATGACGGAGAAACCGCTGCTATCGCTCTGGCCGAATCCCTTCACGCCGACTTGTTGTTGATCGATGAGCGCGACGGCGCTTACATAGCCCGAAGCAGAGGGTTACGCGTAACCGGCACGCTTGGTGTCCTCGACCGTGCGGCGGACCGTGGCCTGGTTAATTTTAGCCAAGCGTTAAAAAAGCTCGTACAACGTTTCACCGGCCGGAAGCGCTGCTCGAAGCCCTTGTGAAGAAACACGGCGGGGGCGGCAATGGCTGAACCCGCTCTCGCGCTAGTCAACCGCACCGAACTGACGATGCCTACTTTGATCGCCGCGGCCGGAAAGTCGGCTTCGATGCGCTTCCTCGAATTCTTCACCTTCAATATCAGCAATGAAAACACACGGGCGCCTTACAGCCGCGCCGCTGGCGTATGCGGTCAAGACCATCAACGCGCTTTGCCATCCGCTGTGAGATCACAAGCGCAGGCTGGACCGGCTAAGCGGCGAACGCTCGCCGGGCTGGGCGAGGCGCGACAGCCGCGCCAAAAACCGCTTTGCGTCGGCCATGCGATTTCGATGATAATCTGAAAAAGTAAGTGAAAATCAGGTCCGTCCACGCCCACCTGCTTTCGTATCCATTGCCCGAGCCGCTGAAGTTCACCTATCAGGGCGGTGAGCGCACGGTCTTCAAGCGGGATGCCATGTTGATCCGCGTGGAAACCGCCAACGGGCTCGTGGGTTACGCCCCGGGAGAAGCCACCGAAAAGGCGCAGCACGCCATCCAGTCCGTCATCGCGCCGTTTCTCGAAGGGCACACTCTCGCCGACCCGGACGCATTACGCGTCAAGTTCGCCGAGGGAGCCGGACGCGACGCTGCGATGATGTGTTTTTATTGCGCTGTCGAGATCGCGCTGTACGATCTGCTGGGTAAAGCCAAGGGCGTGCCGGTATCGGAGCTGATCGGCGGACGCGTGCGCGATCGCATTCGGCTGTACGGCAGCGCCGGCATGTATATGTCGCCCGAGCAGTATGCGAGCGAGGCCCAGGCGATTGCCGCACTCGGGTTCCGCGCCTACAAGATGCGGCCCGGCCGTGGACCCGATCAGGATCTGGAGACCGTACGGCAGATGCGCGCGGCGGTGGGGCCGGACTTTGACCTGATGATAGACGCCCACACCTGGTGGCGCATGGGCGATCGCAGCTACACTCGCGAAACCGTTTTCCGGATGGCCGGGCAGTTGGCGGAATACTCTATCGCCTGGCTGGAAGAGCCGCTGCCACCGGAGGATCACGAAGCATATCTTCAGTTGAAACAACTCGACTATGTGCCGTTGGCGACCGGCGAGCACGAGCCGACCGAAGAGCGCTTCATAGACCTGATCATGACGGAATGCGTGGACTACGTTCAAATGGATGTGGTGTGCCAGGGCGGATATCCTATGGCGCAACGCTTGTTCCCAACCATAGGCCGTGCGGGATTGAAGTTCGCGTTTCATAGCTGGGGCACGGCGCTGGAGGTAATGGCCGCCGCGCAGTTGGGAATCTGTTGGCCGGAAGCTCTAGCGGAATGGCTTGAATTCCCGTGTTACTCCACACCTTCGAGCGCCGGCATGTATCCGTTTCCGCTGGCGGCGGAGATGCTCAAATCGCCGCTTCAGATCGATCACGGAGACCTGATTGTGCCCCAAGGTCCGGGGTTGGGCATCGAGATCGACGAGGGAGTCCTCACGCGCTATCCCTGGATTCCGGGTCCATGGTCTACGTTTCGGCTGGATTCGCCTTCGGTCACGCGCGCCGTTACCGGGGACCACAGCCAGCAGTGGTATGGGAACGGCCGGCCATAGTACATCCATTGGCGTCGCGGCGGCGTTGGGAATCGCCGGTTTGTCGGCCTACGCCGTGCGCGGACGCTCCTCGTCGATCTTGGGTCCATCCGTGTATCGCGGAGTTCGCGACCGGCGGGCGATCGCGCTCACCTTTGACGACGGCCCCAGCGAATCGACTCCGGAGTTACTCGAGATACTGGATCGATATGGCGCGCCAGCCACCTTCTTCCAATGTGGCGTAAACGTGCGCCGCTTGCCCGCCATCGCAAAGGCCGTCGCCGATGCCGGCCATGAAATCGGCAATCACAGTGATACGCATCCACGCTTCGATTTCCATTCGGAGCGGTTCATACGGCATGAGCTGGCTCGGGCTCAGGCCGCGATCGAGGACGCAACCGGCGTCCGCCCCGTGCTGTTTCGCGCCCCCTTTGGCGTTCGCTGGTTCGGCATGCGTGAAGCCCAGCGGCGTCTGGGGTTGTTAGGGGTCATGTGGACAGCCATTGGCGTAGACTGGAAAAGGCCCGAGCGTGCCGTGACCTCGCGCTTGTTAAAGAAGGCGCAAAACGGAGCGATATTTTGCCTGCACGATGGGCGCGAGCTGGGAGTCCGGCCGGACGTGGCCTCAACGTTAGGCGCGGTGCGGCGTTTACTTCCACGATTGATCGACCAGGGATTTCACTTCGAGAGGGTCAGCGGCATCTTATGTCCGACGAACTGGCGCAACGCGTCATCCACGTGATCGCGGCAACGCAGCACATCGAGCCCGATAAGATTTCGATCGACAGCACATTCCAGGAATTGAACATAGATTCCCTCGATGGCATTAACATTTTGTTCGCGCTGGAGAACGAGTTCAATATTTCCATACCGGATGAGGCCGCGCGGAGCATCCGCGGTATCCGCGATATGGTGGATGGCGTCCGCAGACTCCTCCATCCTGTGACCGATGCCGGTTAAGCGCGTTGCCATTTCGGGACTGGGCACGATTTCCGCCCTAGGTCACAACACGCGGGAATTCTGGAACGCCCTGACTGAAGGCCGTTCGGGTATCGGTCCATTACTATCCGTTGCGCCCGGATCGTTGCGCTTCGCCAATGGCGCCGAGGTTCGGGATTACGATCCGGCGAAGTTCTTTGACGAC
>JBBROT010000290.1:0-4986 GCA_038229155.1 Bryobacterales bacterium
ACCGCAGTACATCGCCATCCCGCTCCGCCGAATACTCCAGATGCAGGCTCAAATCCACAATCCCAAACCCAAGCTGCCGCATCTGCATATTCGCGCTCCTGAAATTGCGCGCCCGCTTCATCGTCTGGAACAGGTCCTCCGGAATCGCCTCGCCCGTCTCGTGATGCCGCGCGAACAAATCCAGCGCCTCTCGCTCCCAACACCAGTTCTCCATAATTTGCGAAGGCAGCTCCACAAAATCCCACGCCACCGATGTCCCCGCTAAACTCCTGATCTCCACATGCGACAGGCAGTGATGCAGCAGATGCCCAAACTCGTGGAAAATCGTCTCTACGTCCCGATGCGTCAGCAGCGCCGGCGCGTCCCCCAGAGGCGCCGTCATATTCCCGCAAATTGCCCCCGCATGCGGCTCGAAGTGTCCAGGCTGCGCAACACCAGTGATAAACGCATCCATCCACGCCCCGCCGCGCTTATCTTCGCGCGGATACCAGTCGGCATAGAAGCCGCCCAGAAATTGCCCGGTCTCATCCTGAATCTGGTAATACTTCACATCGGCATGCCACACCGGTACGCCCGGCTTCTCCTTCACAGCAACGCCATACAGCCGCTCCACAATCTGGAACATGCCGCTCACCACGCGCTCGGTCGAAAAGTAAGGCCGCAGCTCCTCTTCATCGAAGTCATAGAGCGCCTTGCGCTGCTTCTCAGCAAAATAGGAAACATCCCAGGCCTCTAATTCATGCCCCGCAAATATCCGCAGCTCCGCGTTCTCACGCTCAAAATGCCCGCGCACCTTGGTCTCAATGGCCCGCAGAAAACTCAGCGCCCCAGCCCCCGTGTGCGCCATGCGGTCATACAGCACAAAGTCCGCAAAATTCTGAAATCCCAGCAACTCAGCCTTCTTCTTGCGCAGCTCCAGCACCCGCGGCACCACCGCGCGATTGTCCCATTCGCTCGATGAAGCCCGCGTGCTCTGCGCCTCATACACCTGATGCCGAATCTCGCGGTCATCCATGTACGTCAGCACCGGAAGATAGCTTGGGGCCTGCAGCGTGAATCGCCACCCGGCCACGCCCTTCTGTTCCGCGCTCTGCCGCGCCGCCGCAATTGCCGTCGCCGGCAACCCCGCCAGACGCGCCTCATCGGTCACAATCAGTCCGAACGCGTTCGTCGCGTCCAGAACATTTTCGCCGAACTTCGTTGTGAGCTGCGAAAGCTCCACATCCATCGCCGCCAGGGCCGCCTTCCCCTCCTCCGGCAGCTCCGCGCCATGCCGCCGGAAACTGTCCATCGTCTTCGTGAGGAACCGCTTCCGCACCCCGGTCAACTCGCGCGCGTCATCGGTCTCCGCGAATTTGCGCAACTGTTTCCACAAACCGTCATGCAGCGGAATGCGCGAATAAAATTCACTCACCAGCGGCTCCACCGCATTGCTCGCCTCCCGCAATTCGGGCGTGGTGCGCACGCCTTCCAAGTGCCGAATCACGCTCATCGCATAATCGAGGCGCTCCGTCACGTGCTCCAGCGCCAGCATGGTATTAGCAAACGTCCGCGGCTCCGCATCGCTCGCCAGAACCTCCAGCCGCTCCCGCGCATCGCGCAGCAATTCCTCCACGGCGGGCACCACTTGCTCCGGCGTAACCCGGTCGAACGGTATCTCAAACTGTTGATGAAGCAGCGCATCCAGATTCATGGCGGGGATAGTCTTCACTTTACCGTGACAATCGCGCCGTTCGCGTTAGACTGAAATCACTCCCCCGCCGTAACCATGGCCGATACACCTTTCGTTCACCTTCACTGTCATACCGATTACTCCCTCCTCGATGGCGCTTGCGAAATCGAGCAACTCATGGAAGTCGTCGCCGAACAGCAAATGCCCGCCGTCGCCATGACCGATCACGGCAACCTCTTCGGTGCCGTCAAGTTCTATAACGCCGCGAACTCGAAAGGCATCCACCCCGTCATCGGCTGCGAAGTCTATGTCTCGCAGCAAGGCCACAAGACCCGCTCCGATACCGACCGCTACAACCACCTGGTGCTGCTCTGCGAAAACCAGGATGGCTACCGCAACTTGATTGACCTGGTCTCCACCGCCTATCTCGAAGGCTTCTATTACAAGCCCCGCATCGATAAGGACCTGCTCAGCCAAAAATCGAAAGGCCTCATCGCCCTCTCCGCCTGCCTCCGCGGCGATATCAACGAAACCCTCATGGCCGATCGTTATCACGAAGGCCTCAAGCTCGCCCACGAATACACAGATCTGTTCGGGCCCAACAATTTCTTCCTCGAAGTGCAAGATCATCAACTCGATCAGGACAAAGTCGTCACGCCGCAATTGGTGCGCATGTCCGCCGAAAGCGGCATCCCCCTCGTCGCCACCAACGATTCTCACTACCTCCGCAAAGACGACGCCCGCGCGCACGAAATTCTCATGTGCATCCAGACCGGCAAAACCATGTCGGACCCCAACCGGATGCGCTTCACCCACCCCGAGTTCTACATGAAGACGCGCGCGGAGATGATGGCCCTCTTCAGCGAAATTCCCGATGCCGTCAACCGCCCGTTCGACATCGCGCAGCGCTGCCACGTCAAGCTCAAGAAGGTGGATAATCCTTTCCCGGATTTCCCCCTCCCGCCCCAACACACAACCGATTCCTATTTCGAACACGTGGCCCGCGAAGGCTTCGAAAAGCGCCGCGCCCGCCTCGAAGCCATGGCCGCCCGAGGCGCGCTCAAGTGCCACGTCGAAGACTATGCCGAGCGTCTCGATTTCGAAATCAAGATGATTCAGCAGATGAAGTTCTCCGGCTATTTCCTCATCGTCTGGGACTTCATCCGCTTTGCAAGATCCATGCACATCCCCGTCGGTCCGGGCCGCGGTTCCGCCGCCGGTTCCCTGGTCTCCTACGCCATGGAAATCACCGATATCGACCCCCTGCAATACGGCCTGCTCTTCGAACGCTTCCTCAATCCCGAGCGCGTCTCCATGCCCGATATCGATATCGATTTCTGCATGAACCGCCGTGGCGAAGTCATCCAGTACGTCACCCAGAAGTACGGCCGCGAACAAGTCGCGCAGATCATCACCTTCAACACGCTCGGCACCCGCGCCGCCATCAAAGACGTGGGCCGCGCGCTCGATATCGCATTCGGTGAAGTCGAAAAGCTCACCAAGCTCGTCCCCGGCATCCTGAATATAGACCTCAAAAAGTCTTTCGAAATGGAACCCGGTTTCGCCGAAGCCGGTAAAAAAGACCCGCGCATTCAGGACGTGCTCGATACCGCCGTGCGCCTCGAAGGCCTGGCCCGCAACGCTTCCGTGCATGCCGCCGGCGTCGTCATCTCGCCCGTTCCCCTCCGCACCATAGTCCCGCTCTACAAAACCAATCGCGACGAAATTGTTACCGAGTACGACATGAACGGGCTCGATAAGCTCGGCCTGCTCAAGATGGATTTCCTCGGCCTCACCACGCTCACGCTTCTCGATGACGCCATCAAGCTCATCGAAAAACGGCATGGCGTGAAGCTCGTCATCGAAGACCTGCCGCTCGACGATCCCAAGAGCTACGAAATTTTCTGCAAGGCCTTCACCAGCGGCGTCTTCCAATTCGAATCGCAAGGCATGCGCGACATCCTGCGCAAGTATCAGCCCAGCCGCCTCGAAGACTTAACTGCCCTCAACGCCCTCTATCGCCCCGGCCCCATCCAAGGCGGCATGCTGGACGATTTCATCGAACGCAAACACGGCCGCAAACAGGTCCGCTTCGATCTTCCCGAACTCAAGCCCATCCTCGAAGAAACCTACGGCGTCATCCTCTATCAGGAGCAGGTGATGCAGATCTCGAGCCGCCTCGCCGGATACTCGCTCGGTGACGCCGATCTGCTGCGCAGAGCCATGGGCAAGAAGAAAGCTGAGGAGATGGCCCAGCAGCGCAGCCGCTTCACCGAAGGCGGCATCGCGAACGGCTTCCCCCAGCCCAAGATCGAAAAGATTTTCGACCTAATGGAGCAGTTCGCCGGCTACGGCTTCAACAAGTCGCACTCCGCCGCCTACGCCTAACTCGCCTTCGCCACCGCCTATCTGAAAGCGCATTTCCCCGTGGATTTCATGGCCGCCCTGCTCACCTCCGAAACCGGCAACGTTCCCAAAGTGGTGAAGTACATTAACGAGTGCCGTGAGATGCAGATCAAGGTCTTGCCTCCCGACATCAACGCCAGCGAATGCAACTTCACGCCCGATCGTTACGAAGGTGCCGATGCAATACGCTTCGGATTAGGTGCCGTCAAAAACGTAGGCAGCAACGCCATCGAAGCCATCTGCCAGGCCCGCGCCAAAGTAGGCCGCTTCAACTCTCTCCACCAATTCTGCGAATCGGTCGACCTCACTCAACTCAACCGCCGCATGATCGAAAGCCTGATCCGCGCCGGCGCGCTCGATGAACTCGAAGGCACCCGAGCCCAACAAATGGCCGCCGTCGAAGGTGCCATGGAATCCGGCGCGCGCCACCAGCGCGACCATGCAAGCGGACAAGCAGGCCTCTTCGGCATGCTGGCTACCGAAGACGAACATGAAACGCAGCCGCTCCCGCAAGTCCCCGATTGGAACCCCCGCGATAAACTGAACGCCGAAAAAGAAATGCTCGGCTTCTACGTCACCGGCCACCCTCTCGACGCCTACGAAGAAAAAATCGCCGAAATCGCCAAACAAAACTCCTCATCCCTCGAAGGTCTCGAAAAGGGAGTCGAAGTAGCCATGTGCGGCGTCCTGACAGCAATCCAGAAGCGCCGCAACCGCGAAGGCAAACCCTGGGCCTCCATGCTGCTCGAAGACCGCCTGGGCTCAACCGAAGCCCTCGTCTTCACCACCCAATACGACCGCCTCTGCGATGTACTAGTCGAGGATCAGGCCGTCCTGGTCCGCGGTCTGGCCCTCCCGGAAGAAAGCGCCGCCACAAAAATCTCGGTCCAGGAAGTGATCCCGCTCGA